>DNCN01000177.1 GCA_003485015.1 bacterium | reverse complement strand
AATACCGAGGATGTGATTGTCACTGCTCCTGATAATACCCCACCTGCGATCACGATCACCCATCCACCTGCAAGTGGTGCAACCGCTGATACATCCTATACTATAAGGTGGACCGATTCTGATCCTGATTCAAACGCCATAATCAGTCTATACTATGATACCGATAACACCGGCTATGATGGCACCCTCATTGTAACCGGTATCCCTGAGGATGATCCAACCGATGCTTACGTCTGGGATTGTTCAGCTATACCCAATGGCACCTACTACATCTATGCAAAGATCACAGATGGAGTGAATCCCCCAATCTATGATTACTCAGATGGGGCCCTGACCATCTTCCATGGCCCACAAGACAAAAAGAGATGGACCTTCATGGTTTACATTGGTAGTGACAACAACCTTGAAGATGCAGGTATCGATGATCTTAACGAGATGGAGATGGTCGGCTCTTCCGACAAGGTAAATATCATCGTCCAGTTCGACCGTATCCCAGGCTATGACTCATCCAATGGCAACTGGACCACCACCCGAAGATACCACGTAACTAAGGACAATAACCCCAACATCATCAACTCTCAACTCATCGCTGATCTTGGAGAGCTCAATATGGCTGATCCGGCAACCTTACGTGACTTCGCCCTCTGGGGAATTCAGAACTACCCTGCCGAGAACTACGCCCTCGTCCTCTGGAACCATGGTAATGGTTGGCGCGAGGCCATGGAAAGGCTTAAGGCTCAGGGGGTGGAGAATCCAGAACGTGCCATCTGCTGGGATGATACCTCTGGATACGACTGCCTCTACATGAAGGAGGTAAAGACTGCCCTCTCCCAGATAGTCTCCCAGGCAGGGACTAAGATTCACCTCGTGGGCTTTGATGCCTGTCTTATGGGTATGATCGAGGTGGCTTACGAGATCAAGGATCATGCCTTAGTAGCAGTTGGTGCAGAGGATGTAGAACCTTGGGATGGCTGGCCATACGATACCATCCTCGCTGATCTTGTGAAGAGCCCGAATATGACCCCAGCCCAGCTCGGAGAAGTGATCGTTAAAAGATACGGCCAATTCTATAGCAATACCCCATGGACCACCCAGAGTGCAGTGGATCTCACCAAGATGGCGGAACTCTCTACAATCGTCTCCTCCTTCGCTGACTCGATGAACTCTTACTGGAACCAGATCAAACAAGCGAGAAACACCACCCAACAGTACTACTATCCAGACCATGTAGACCTCTACCACTTTGCAGATCGTATCAGTAAACTTGTACCCAATACAGAGATGGTCAATAAGGCTAATATGGTAAAGGATAGGGTTAAGACAGCAGTGATTGCCGAATGGCATGGCTCATATCGGCCAAACTCCCATGGTCTAGCCATCTACTTCCCAAAGACTTCTGTCAGTTATTACTACAACAGCTCGGTCATCGACTTTCCGAAGGATACCACCTGGGATGAGTTCCTGAAGCGTTTCGTCACCAAGGCAAAAGCAGTTGTTCCTATGCCCAAGATCGAGCGGGTAGTGATCCGTGATCTTACCCAGATAGATGTCCACTTCGATGGGGAGGTGCCGATAGAGGTTTCACCTGTCCTCTTCGATATCAGCCAGGCGGATGACCCCAAGGTGAAGATCGATGTGACTGAGGTGAGAATAGATAGAAAGGATGATCGACTGGTTCATCTTACCACCTCACCCTTAGTGGAAGGTAAGTTCTATGTGGTCAGTCTCAGGAAGATCCGTGACTTCGGAGATATCCCCGATACATCCCTCGAGTTTGGTATCATCAAGTCTGGAACTATCAAGAAGGGGAATATGAAGATAGAGATTCCCGTTGGTACATTCAATGAGTATATCGCACTCTACATGAGATGTAATCCTACCTCTGATAGGATCACTGAGGCGGATAGGGCCTCTTCCTCAAGGGATACCCGGATCACCCTCTTGGTGCCAGATACGGCGGTAGAGATCATCGGCTATAGAAGTAGTGGCAAGAGGTTAGAGCAGGATTCATTCAAGGGCAAGGTAAGACTCACCATATCTTACAAAGATAGATACTTAGAACAGGATGAGCTCTCCCTCCGGATCTTCCACTTGGATGAAGCAGGCTCAAGGTGGGTCCTTGTCCCTGGCAGGCAAGAGGTAGACTACACAAACAATACCGTCACCTGCAGTATTGGCCACTTCAGCATCTACCGGATTGCCCAGACGAGTGGACCAGCGGCTGCGAATCTTAAGGATGTCAAGGTCTATCCCAATCCCTATAAGCCATCGGAACTACATCATACTTACATCATCTTTAAGAATCTGACTGATAACGTCAAGATAAGGGTCTTCAACATCGCTGGAGAGCTCGTCTATGAGAAGGAACTCGATAGAGGTGGCGAATGGAAGGAGTGGCAAGGGACAAACAACGAAGGTGAGAAATTGGCAAGTGGTATCTATATCTACATCATCACAAACGATAAGGGAGAGACCGCTAAAGGTAAACTCTCGATCATCAAATAGAAGAGGGTGTGGTCTTTATGAGACCAACAATTAAACAATTATCAATTAACAATTATCAATTGACAATTACCAGATGGGTAGTGATTTTGATGGTAATACTGGCCCTCCTTCTGCCCAGAATGGTCTACGCCGAAGGCAAGGGCACGACTGGTGCCCAGTTCCTCAAGCTTCCAGTCGGTCCAAGACCAGCCGCCTTAGGTGGGGCATTCTGTGGAGTGGCTGATGATACCAATGCCATCTGGTGGAACCCTGCTGGCCTTGGTTTCATCGAAGGTGGGGAACTCACTGCCATGCACAACATCTGGTTTGAGGAGATAAACTACGAGTACTTAGGTTGCCTCTATAACCTCAAGGACCTCGGGACCCTTGGGGGAAGTGTCATCTATCTCCATATGGATGAGATGTCTAAACTTGACTGGGAGGGCAATAAGATAGGGACCTTCACGGCCAGAGACTTAGCCACAACCCTCTCTTATGGAAGGAGATTGACCAACAACATCTCCCTAGGTTCTAATCTAAAGTACATCCACCAGGAGAACGAAGACCATAAGGCCCAAGGTCTGGCCTTGGATCTGGGTGGTCTAATGAGACTGAATAGAAACCTCACCCTTGGGACAGGCATTCAGAACATCCGGCTCTCAGAGAAGATCACCTTCATCAAGGAGGGTGATGAACTGCCCCTCTTAGTAAAGGTAGGTGGAAGCTATAGGGCCTTAAACGAAGACCTCCTCTTGGCCCTTGATCTCAATATCCCCAGTGACAACCCGAAGACCTCTATGAATGCAGGTGTGGAGTACTGGATCAAGGACCTCATCGCTGCAAGGATAGGCTATAAGTCAGTAAGTGACCTTGGATCTTCATCCCACTTCACCTATGGCTTTGGATTGAGATGGAAGGAGTATGGTTTCGATGCCGCCTATCTCCCCTACAGTGAGTTGAACGATGCCTACCTCTTATCCTTTATGATGAGGTTTGGGGGAGGTAAGGAAGAAGAGGGGATAAGGGCAGAAGAGAAGAAGAAGCCTCCTCTAAAAGAGATAGCCAAAAGATCGGAACCCAAGAAGAAAGAGCTACCTCAGGTGGCAGTAACCACACTACCCAAGATAGAGAGAGACAAGATCTCCTCAATAGAGAGAGTATCCCTCAAAGAAGATAGCCACCTAAAGATAGAGATCCTCAGTAATGACACCTCCAAGGACTTCCTTGAGCTATATGTTGCAATCAGAAACAATGGAGAAGGCTCAACCTACATCAACCCCTTAGCCTTTACCCTTGTTACCCAAAGGGGAGAATATCCAGTAAGCGAGAGAACCTATCTTGCCAATGGGCCCCTCCTCGGCCGACGGTTGAAACCCTCTGGTCAAGTCAAAGGAAGACTCGTCTTTGAGGTACCCCAGAGAGAAAGACCCATCGCAAGACTTGTCTACCACGACAAGATCCAAGGATTTAAGACTACAGTCTCTTTTCCCTAAGGGTAATGCAAGAAGAAGAGGGTTTTTATAACTGGAGAGACGCGATCTAATTCCTTCTTTGTTCACCAATAAAGGCTACACTCCTTTTTCTTGGCTTTGAGGATGAATTACAACAAAAGGAGATAGCCTTTCCTGCCACCTATCCCGTCTTCTTAAAAACTTCTTGCCTTTATTCCCTGAAGTGTGTTAAAATGTCTTTTTCTTTGAAAAATACTGGTATTTGTGGTTTTTGAAAGGCAATAAAGATGGATTTTAGCCAAGAGCTGGAGATCCTTCGTCGGGGGGCAGTAGAGATAATTCAGGAGGAAGAACTTATTGCAAAGCTCAGCCGATCTAAACAGGAGGAGAGGCCTTTAAGGATCAAGTTTGGCGCTGATCCAACTGCACCAGATATTCACCTGGGCCATACAGTTCTCTTACGGAAACTACGGCAGTTTCAGGATCTGGGCCATGAGGTTCACTTCATTATCGGGGATTTTACAGCCCGCATCGGTGATCCCTCGGGTCGTGATGAGACGAGACCCTCTTTAACCCAGGAGGAGATCCAGAGAAATGCCACTACTTATCAGCAGCAGATATTCAAGGTCTTAACTTCAAAAAAGACCTTTACTTACTATAACAGCAAATGGCTTGAAAATCTGAGTCTTTCAGAGGTTCTTAAGATAGCCTCTTTCTCTACCGTAGCCCAGATCTTGGATCGGGATGACTTTAAGAAGAGGCACCAAGAAGGTAAGGGTATCGGCCTCCACGAATTTCTCTACCCCCTCCTCCAGGGATATGACTCAGTGGCTTTACGGGCAGATGTTGAGATTGGAGGGACAGATCAGAAGTTCAATCTCTTAGTGGGAAGAGAGCTCCAAAAGGCATATGAACAGAAAGCCCAGGTAGTTCTGACTATGCCCCTCCTGGAGGGGACGGACGGTGCGCGAAAGATGAGTAAGAGCTTTGGAAACTACATCGGAATCGATGAAGATCCTCATCAGATATTTGGCAAACTTATGTCCATACCCGATGAACTATTACCCAAGTACCTTGAGTTATTGACCATCCTCCCTGTAGCTCAGATAGTAAAAGAGGTGAAGGAAGATAGACTCCACCCGAAGGAGGCGAAGCTCATACTGGCCAAGGAGATCGTCCGGGATTATTATGATGAAGAGACTGCAGAGACCTGCGCTAGCGAATTTGAACGGATATTCAAAGAGAAAGGATTACCAAGTGAGATCGAGGAGTTTAGGGCAAAAGAGCCCTTCCAAGGGATAGTGGAACTTCTCTTTGTTACCGGGCTTACCCCGAGCAAGAGTGAAGCGCGGAGGCTGATTAAACAGGGAGGGGTTAGACTTAATCAGATAAGGATAGATGATCCTGAATTTGTTGTTAGGATTGATGGTGAGCATATCCTTCAAGTTGGCCGCCGCAAGTTCGTAAAGATTGTTCCTCAGAGCCCTATATAGATCCCCTAAGTTCACCGCCAAACCTCTTCCCCATCTTAGAATTGGGGTGGCAAATCTGGTTTAGTTTCCTGGACATCTATGGTCATCACCTTGGCAACCACTGCCGGTCTTTTGGCTATGGATCGAGGGGGATAGAGAGACTGATGAAGATAGGAAGATGGTAAGATATAAGTAAAGTCGGTTGGAAGAAGTGGGAACGAAAAGCTCTTTTACAGAAGGATAAGTATTAAAAACCTTTCCTGGATTTGAAGGGATGTGAATAATCGGGTTTTAGTATTCTGTGTTGCTTTTCCGCCTGAGCTCTTCTAGAAATATCCTAATATCTTTGGGTGCGGATCTCTCTGCCAGACTGGCTGCGTAGATGAGCAAGGAGAACTGCCAGGCATCTTCAGGACCGCTGACTAGACCAGTATAGATGTTCTCTTCCCGTTCTAGGTGATCCTTAGACTGTTTTATTGCCTCTTTTAGTGTCCCTTCAAAGATATCCAAGGTATAGGCTTGATGGCTGTACTTCAAGGAAGGAAACTGCACCCCCCGCATCAGAAGAAAGGTGATGACTGAATCATCATCAACACCATAATCTTTTTTGAAGTCGAACCCTTCAAAGAAGGGGTGGTACTTGGGAAGAAAGATTAAGGGTTTGCGAATCAGGATTTCTCCTCTTCTAACTACCGTGTCGCCTATATTTACGGTAGATTCGGCCAAGAAGAGATAACTGAGTTTGGTTGTCTCAATACTCGAAAGATTTGGTATACGGGCTCGGTGGATCTCTGTCTTTTGTAGTGCCCGATTCCATATCTCTTCTAAATCCATTTCGAGCCTCCTTTCCTTAACACCAAAAAAGATCATACCCCATTTCTTTTAATATGTCAAGGAATTATTTACGGGAGACACAAGTTTTTATTGCCAAGACGCTTCTTTCTTATAAAACCTTATAAAACTTCTTGATATCTTCCATATTCTTTATTGACAAAATTCGCTCTTTAAAATAAAATGTAGGCTTGAGTTTAATTGAAAAGGAGGCAAAAATGATTCGGGAGGCAATAAGTAGGGTAGTTTTGAAAGAAGATCTTTCTGAAGAAGAAGCTGTAGAGGTAATGGATGAGATAATGGCTGGCCAGGCTACACCGGCCCAGATCGCCTCCTTTATCACGGCCTTAAGGATGAAAGGTGAAACGATCAAGGAGATCACCGGTCTTGCCCGGGTAATGCGCCAGAAGGCAGTTAAGATAAAGACTGATGGTAGGATAATCGTTGATACCTGCGGCACTGGTGGAGATGGGGCTTATACCTTCAATATCTCTACTGCAGCAGCATTTGTCGTTGCTGGTGCAGGAATAAAGGTGGCTAAGCACGGTAATCGTTCGGTCTCAAGCAAGTGTGGTTCGGCCGATGTTCTGATGGAGTTGGGTGTTAATCTCGAGATCCCCCCAGAGAAGATAGAGGGGTGCCTTCGGGAGATAGGCATTGCTTTCCTCTTCGCCCCGCTTCTACATGAGGCTATGAAATATGCTATTGAACCCAGACGTGAGATAGGGATTCGTACAGTCTTCAATATCTTAGGACCTTTGACCAATCCGGCTGATGCCAGTTGTCAGGTGCTTGGTGTTTATGATGCCCAATTGACTGAACCTCTGGCAAAGGTTTTGAGGAATTTAGGGTCTCACCATGCCTTGGTAGTCCATGGGATGGACGGTTTGGATGAGATTACCCTTACCCAAGAGACCCAGGTTTCAGAGTTGGTTGATAATGAAGTCAAAACATATTTTCTTAAGCCCGAGGACTTCGGTTTTACCCGTTGCCAGAGCGAAGACTTAAGAGGGGGAGAATGTGGGGAGAATGCCCGCATCCTCTTGGATGTATTAGAGGGTAAGCCTGGACCCTGCCGTGATGTGGTTCTCCTCAATGCAGCGGCTGGCCTTGTGGTAGCTGGTGCAGAAGATTTTAATGCCGGGATTGAGTTGGCTGAAGAGGCTATCGAATCTGGTCTAGCTAAAGAGAAACTTGAGTCTCTTCGAAGATATACCACCCAAATGTAAATAATAAAGAGAGAGGAAACAGAGATGTTCAGATTTCTGACCGCAGGTGAATCGCACGGGAAGTGCTTGACGGTAATTATTGAGGGGTTACCAGCTAACCTCGGATTGGATGTAGGTACCATCAATGAGGATCTCAAGCGGCGTCAAGGGGGTTATGGTCGTGGAGACCGGATGAGGATTGAAGAAGATAGGGTTGAAATTACATCAGGTATGCGTGGAGGACATACTCTGGGTAGCCCCTTATGTATGACCATCTATAATCGAGACTGGAAAGACTGGAAAGAGATTATGGCCGTGGGTCCAGAGGCCCTTCTTTCAGAGCGTCCAGTGATTTCGCCCAGACCAGGTCATGCCGATCTTTCTGGAGCCATAAAATATGGTTTTAGGGATATAAGAGATGTGC
Source organism: bacterium (assembly GCA_003485015.1). Lineage (GTDB taxonomy): Bacteria > UBA9089 > UBA9089 > UBA9089 > UBA9089 > UBA9089. The sequence continues at coordinate 1,246 of DNCN01000177.1, read as the reverse complement.
TGGAACGGTCCTCTGCCCGAGAGACAGCCGCCCGAGTGGCTGTAGGGTCAGTAGCCAAAATCTTCCTTAATGAATTTATGATCAAGGTGATCACCTATGTTATTCAAATAGGTGGGATCAAATCCCAGAAGAAGCTATCAAACTTCAGTGAAATTAGAGAGAAGATTAACCAGTCTCGCCTCTACTGTTTGGATGAAGAGACTGAGGAGAGGATGATTGAGCTTATAGACAAGACTGATGAAGAGGGGGATAGCTTAGGGGGAGTATTTGAGGTGGTGGCTTTCAATCTGCCTGTGGGATTAGGGAGCTATGTCCACTGGGATAGGAGACTGGACGGAAGGTTGGCCCAGGCGCTAATGAGTATCCCAGCTATTAAAGGGGTAGAGATTGGCCTTGGCTTCGAAACAGCCAGACTTCCTGGCTCTTTGGTTCATGATGAGATCTTCTTTGGAGAAGAGCAGGGATTCTATCGTAAGACTAACCGGGCTGGGGGGTTAGAGGGAGGAGTGACCAATGGCCAGCCTCTCATCCTTCGGGCGGTGATGAAGCCCATCCCCACTTTAAAGAAATCCCTAGCCTCTATTAATTTTGGGACCAAAGAACCCACTCTGGCCACATATGAACGGAGCGATGTTTGTGCTGTACCAGCAGCCGCAGTAGTTGGCGAAGCGGTAGTGGCTATTGAACTTGCCAAAGCCTTCATGGAGAAATTTGGTGGCGATACGATAGAGGAGATCAGGAAGAGTTACGAAACTTATTTAAAAGAGTTTGACTAAAAATTTATTCTTCAAAGAAGTAGAATTAAGAAGCTGCAACTTTAAAAGACACTTTTGATATTTTACTGTCTTATTGTATTGTATTCTTCGAATAAGAAAGAGCTTCTCTCCTCTTTCTTCGATCTCAATCAATGGAGAGCATTTATCTGCCGGGAGGTGTTTTTTATAGTAATCTCATAACGATGGGTTACCTCCTGAACCTCCTTTTCAGAGAAGCAATAAAATCCCTCTATAAAGTCTTCTCGTAGTGCCTTTAGTACTACTTTGTTAAATTGTAAATGAAGTGTGAGGATTTTCAAGGTTTTTGAGTTTCTATTATCAGGACAGAAAAGAAAAGCTGAATATCTTGGAAATTCAACCATTTTCCTCAGGGCTTGCATCACAATGTAACAAAGTAGCGTTATTTGTCAAGTAAAAAATGTGGATAACTTTAAAAAATATTCAATTGTCAAAGAACAATTTGTAATCTT
>DNCN01000066.1 GCA_003485015.1 bacterium | reverse complement strand
AAGGATTATCAACATCATCAAAAACCTTTATTCCAAAACAATAGACTTGGCCTCCTTTTAGACCCGGTATAGTAAGGGTTTCTTTCTCGCCTGCAGGTAGAGGTATAAGATTTTGAGGAACAGGAGTAGATGTATGCCAATTCTCTAAGGTTACACATTTATCCTCTTGGTAACGGATAAGATAATACGAAGCTCGGCCAGTGTATCCATCATCACCAGGTGCAGTCCAAGTTAAGACTATTTCTCCTTCTTTTTCTCCTGACTTAACTATTAAATCTTCAATCTTTCCTGGAGGAATAGTGTCAACCTGAGCTCGGGCAGCCGGAGAATTGGAGATCGGTGAGATATTACCTGCTTCATCTTTAGCTTTAATCGCAAAGTAATAGATAGTTCCAGGAGTAAAACCTCCGACTACCATTGATTGTTCAGTTCCAGCAATCTCTGGAGGAGGAATCTTCTCTTCTTTGACTGGAGTTGCATCATCCCAATTCCCAGGTAAAATCGGAGAAAGACTATAATGGACAAGATATCTTTCAGCAGTTCCCTGATTACCGTTATCACCAGGAGCAATCCACCAAAGAATGATCTCTCCCTCTTTTTCTCCTGATTTAGCATTAAGACCTATTCCTGCAGGTGCAACCTGATCAATCTGGGCAATTGCATTTGGAAAATTAGAGAAATCAGAGATATTTGGTCTTTCATCCTCAGTTCTCAGACAGAAATGATACTTTTGATTATTAACTAAACCTTTGACGATCATCTCTTGAGGTGTTCTGGCATCTTGAGGCATTGGCACATCTTCTTTGACTTCTGTAGCTCTTCCCCACCATGCCTCTTTATCTACAGCAGGTTCTTCTAAAGAATATTTGATGATGTATCTCTTTGCTCTACCTTCTACTCCATCATCACCAGGTGCTATCCAATTCAATCTTACCTCTCCTTCTGTAAGGTCTAAATCTTCTTTACCAACTGCAGTTAATGTAACTGCTGCCGGAGGAATATCATCTAAACAGGCTTCAGCTCCAACTACATTGGAGAGTTCAGAAACATTTCCTGCCTCATCTAAAGATTTTATAGCAAAGTAATACCCGATACCTCCCTCCAAGCCTTTAATTACTGTTGACTGAGGTGTTGTATAAGGTAAAGGTAAAGGAATATCTTCTTCTCTCACATTAAAAGAACTCTCCCAGTTCGCCCCATTTATTAGAGTGGTATTGTAACGGATGATGTATCTGGTAACTTTATTCTCTGGATTAATAACTAATTTATCATAATCATCAGCCGGTGCAGTCCAATTCAGAATTACCTCTCCATGATTTACTCCTGTGGTAGCTCCTAAATCTTCAATCTTTGAAGGTCGAGTCACATCGATCTGAGCTGTAGCAAAAGCAGAATTAGAGATATCCGAGATATTTGGTCTTTCATCTAAGGCTTTAATAGCAAAACAGTAGAGTTGGCCTGCTTCTAAGCCTGTAACTGTACGATTTTCAGTTTGACCAGCTGGTAAAAGATTTTCCCAATTCTGCTGGAAAGTAATAACATTTGGATCATTACCCCAGTCTTCCTCACTAATCTCTCTATTACCTTTTCGGTATTTGACAATGTATTTTCTCACCTTTCCAGTCATTCCATCATCACCAGGAGCAGTCCAACTCAGATCAACTTGACCGTGATCTTTACCTGTCTCTGCTTGTAAATTGGTAATTGCATCTGGAGGAATATCATCTACAGTGGCTATAGCCTGTGGACAGCCTTCAGAAAGTCCAGAGACATTAGGTACTTCATCTTGAGATTTGATCGCAAACCAATATTTTTGGCCAGCTACCAAATCTAAAGCAAGGATCTCTCTTGTCCCGGGAGCTTTGGGTTTAAATTCAGGAGGTAGCTTATCATACAGAGTAGAATAATTAGGATCATTCCATTTTGATTCAGTATCGATACAGCCAACAGTAGAATATTTTATAAAGTATTCCTTAGCGGGTTTATCTGGCCTTGGAGGTGAGACCCCATCCTCATCAGGTGCAGCCCAAGTCAAAGTAATCTGTCCATGATCTTCACCAGATTCGGCAACAAGATCTCTAATTACTCCCGGAGGAGTAACATCAGACTGTGCTCTTCCTGTTACAGAATTAGAGATACTAGAGATATTTCCTGCATCGTCTTTACTTTTTAAAGCAAAGGTTAGATCTTTATCTGTGGGTAATCCGCTTATTACCATCCAGATACCTTGACCTGGTATTTGAGGTTGAGGTTCATTCTCAACATCCTTTGTCTCTGGTTCATCCCAGTTAGCTTGGGTAATCGGGATTCCATCTTCTCGATAACGCATGATATATTCTACTACTGGTTTATCTGGACGAGGAGGTAAAACTCCATCTTCATCAGGTTCAATCCAACGGAGTCTGATTTGGCCTTCAACGAGGTCAATGGTATCAGCTCTTAAACTATCTATCCTTGCTGGTGGGCTTATATCGGTCTGAGTTGAACCCTCAGCACAATTAGAGAACCCAGAAAGATTTTCTACTTCATCTACTGATCTTATGGTAAAGTGATAGGTCTGCCCAGGAATCAGGTTCTCAGCTATGAATTCTTCATTCCCACCAGGCGATTTTGGACTCAAAGTATTAGGAATCTCAAAACAATAATTAGGATCATTCCATTTTGGTTCAGTATCGATACAGTCTATTTCTGAGGCCCTAATGATATAACGCTGGACTCCTTCAGGGATTTTTCTGTCAAAAGGTGCGGTCCACAGGAGTTTGACTTGTCCTTCAAGGGTTCCCTCTTTGATAGTACGTAAATCTCCAATTGGATTAGGAGGAGTTATATCTTTACCTGACTTCTGAGAGAAGATATTAGAGAGTAGAGAGATATTATCATTTTCATCCTTTGATTTGATGGCAAAGTAATATAATTTATCAGGTTCGAGTGGGAGTTGAGGAGTATTTAGATAATTCACCGGAAATTGTTCAGTCGAACCCGGTGATTTGGGTGAAGGAGGATTGGAGGCCTCAAAAGCTAAATTCTCCCACCAATACTCTTCTTCACCTGTTTGGGGTGCTGTAGGAGAATACTTTATGATGTAGCTAGTTGCACGTTTACCTGGTCTGGGAGGTGAAACTCCATCTTCATCAGGTGCAGTCCAGAATAGAACCACCTCTGCTTCAGTACCTGTATATACTTCTAAATCAATAATCTTAGAAGGAGGAGTTACATCAGTCTGAGGTTTACTCCAAACACAATCAGAGATCTCAGAGACATTAGGAGGTGTCATCTCATCTTCTGATTTTATGGCAAAATAGTAAGTAAGCGTCTGATCTAAACCAGAGACGATAAATTCTTCTCCTTCTCCGGGAGTTTTGGGTAAAATATCATTAGGAACCTCAACTGTATCTGGGGCATCCCAACTTCCTTCAGTCAAACAAGTATCAGTCCGATATTTGATAATGTAACGACTCACCTTTCTCCCCTTTACTGCTTCGGGGTCTGCTCCATCTTCATCAGGAGCTGTCCATTTCAGTTTGATTTGGCCTTCAATA
>DNCN01000017.1 GCA_003485015.1 bacterium | reverse complement strand
AATATATTTGGAAAGGCAAGAAAGAATGGTAAGAATATTTTAATCGTAGGAGAAGTAAAGCTAAGGCTTGACGAAAAAAGGGATGTAAAGAAGGATGTATTTGAGGAATTAGAAGAGAAGGTAGAAGTAGTAAAGAAGATTTCTCAGGATGAGATAGTAAAGATATTGATAACCCATTATGCAACATCAAAATTTATTGAAGAAGCAAAGCAAAAGGGCATAATAGTCATCCAGAGTTTTGAATGGTAGATTGGAAGATAAGACGACTATGAACCATTTGGTGCTAAATTACAGAGACATTTTTACTAAAGTTTCAAATAAGTTTTTACTTCTCTTTTATTCCGATCCCCCATGCATTTCAACTCAACTTTAAGGCCACTACTAAGTGGGTCAACTTTTACCTACTCATTTCCGAAAAAGGCATAGATTTTTTTCGCATGATGACCCCACATGGTAACCAGTCCCATTATACCTCCTCAAAAGATATCCTCTCTTCGTACCAATCTCTTTTAACTCTTCAACTAACTCTTTCTTCATAAACCTCAACCCCTTAATCCCCTGTATACCATGTACCTTACCCTATTACATTTTTACCCATCATTACCCTTCTCCTTGCATCCTTCTCTATTAAGAGTATATCTGATTTTCCTCAATTCTTCAGGATCATTTTCGAGGTCATTTTTTAGGATTAGTTGAACTTTAGCAAGCGGAGATTTAAATAGAAGTTTAAATGCTAAATCAAGCCCCATATTAAGGAAGTTTTCAATCTCCTTAAACCCTTTTCGGCTCTTCTCCAAAAATAGTGGAAGATAAATCTTTGTAGTATAAAAGCATCTGTTAAGACTCTATAATTATTGTCTGAATAAAAAACAATTAAAATAAAAGAATGGGGTCGCACCTTGGATATAGAAATCATCAAAATTCCATGGTTAAGGTTTAACCCCAAACTTCTATATCTTACCACCCTTATCACGAAATTTGGAAAGGAGCCAGAAAAATCAAACCTCACCTTGACAGAAGAAGAGTTGGTAGGTGGCTTGGATAGTACCGAACCTCTCGAGATAGAGATCTTCCAGTCTTTTTATCTTGGTTGGGGTAAAGAATAATCCTTTTCTTTCAAAGAGACCATTGCTACTAGTATGCCTTATGGTCTTTAGTAATTCCTTAAGATTTGGGTATCTCTGGGTAAAGGTGACCTCCTCTATCTTCATCTTTCTAAAGGGGCTAAGGACCCATTCTACCCTATCCTTATTCAAGAAATGACTGGTGGGAAGGAAAAGAGGGAGGAACTGATTAAGAGTCTCTTTAAGTTCACAGAATGTCTCTGGCCCAAAGAGGGAGAAGTAGAGCATTCCTTCTTCTTTAAGAAGATTCCGATAGCCCTTTATGGCCCTCTCTAAATCATTGAACCACTGGAAGGTAGCGTTAGAGGTGATAAGATCGAATCCATCTCTTCCGAAAGAGAGTTCCTCTTCACCATCAGCAAGGAGAAACCTTACTCCTTGACTATTCAACTTCTTAGAGGCCACACCAAGCATCCCTGGCGCAAAGTCTACAGCAGTAATCTCGGCCTGGGGAAAGTAGGATTTTAGCATCAGGGTGTAGGTCCCTGTCCCACACCCTATCTCAAGAATTGAGGAGAATCTCTTCGTTTTTATCCCTTCAATGAGCCTTGAGGCAGCCTCGATCTGGATTGAAGCATACTCATCATAGAATGGAGCCGCCCGGGAGAAACTCCTCTTGATCCTCTCTTTTGTAGATTGATCCATCTCCATTAAAGGACTTCAACAACCCTTTTAAGTATCTCTTGAGAATGGTGGTAAGTTAGAGAGAACCTTATCCTGGCCTCCCCTCTGGGCACAGTTGGTGGCCTGATGGGAAGGGCAAAGATGCCATTCTCCTCCAAGATGCGAGCCCTCTCTACCGCTACCTCACTCCCTCCAATCACTACTGGTACTATCTGGGAGGAACCTTTAAGCTCAATACCCTTCTTCATCAGTAAGTTCCTAAAGTATTGAGTATTCTCCAAAAGGGTCCTTCGGCGCTGGGGTTCTCTCTCTACTAGTTCTATTGCCGCTAGGTTTGAGCCGGTGACCGACGGGGAAAGGGCGGTGGAGTAAATGAAACTTCTTGCGGTATTTATCAGATAGGTGATCATTACCTTTGAGGCTGCAACATAAGCACCATAACCTCCCAGTGCCTTACCAAAGGTACCCATGATGATATCTACCTCTTCATTTAAGCCTTCCTCCTCAACTACCCCTGCCCCTTTCTCTCCAAATATACCAGTGGCGTGGGCCTCATCGACCATGAGCATGGTCTTATATCTATCTTTCAACTCAACTAACTCTTTAAGAGATGGCCGATCACCATCCATGCTATAGATGGTTTCAACAATAATGATAGCCCGTTTAAAACTTGACCTCTCTTTGGCCAGTAAATCCTGGAGGTGATTCAGGTCATTATGTCTGAAACGGATGAGCTTAGAACCAGAGAGGAGGGCTCCATCTATGATACTGGCGTGATTTGCCCGATCAGAGAAGATAATATCATCCCGACCACAGATGGCCGGGATGACCCCAATATTAGCCAGATACCCACTCCCAAAGAGTAAGGCTTTCTCCTTCCCTTTAAAAGAGGCTACTTTTTCCTCTAAGAGGTGATGGATGAGTAAGTCTCCGCTCATCAGCCTTGAGGCCGAGGCGCTCGTTCCGAATCTTTCAGCCATCCTTTGGCCTTCTTCAAGTAGATGAGGATGCTGGGCTAGACCCAGGTAATCGTTGGAGGAGAAGTCTATCAGCTTCTGACCATCGACTGTGACTCTGCCGTCAGTGCGCTCTTCTACACACCTGAAGCTCCTTAGAAGCGAGTTCTCTCTCCTCCCTTTCAGGAAATCCTCTATCCAATCCACAACCTCTTTATCTCCTCAACCATCCTCTGATCTTCTCCAACATCCCTGGCCTTGGTGGTCAGATATCCACCGATGATCATCGCATTTGCGCCAGCCATAAAGGCAAGCCCCTGGAAGTCCTTTAAGATCGAGTCTCTTCCAGCTGCAATTCTGATGGTCCTGTCCTCAAGGATGAGGCGGAAGATGGCAATGGCCCTTATGATCTCACAGATGGATAGAGGGGGCGTCTCTTGGTAGGGGGTGCCTGGGATAGGAAGGAGGATGTTTATAGGGACAGAGTCGACCTTTAACCCCTTCAGGATAGAAGCCATCCTGACTCTATCTTCCTCAGTTTCACCCAAGGCGATGATCCCACCACTGCAAAGCTCAAGGCCAACCTGCTTGGCTGTTTTTATCGTCTTGATCCTCTTTTCAAATCCGTGAGTCGAGACCACCTGGTGGAAGAATTCGGGCGAAGTTTCGATATTGTGGTGATAGCGCTCAAGACCGGCCTTCTTGAGAGCCAGAAGAGAGTCTCTATTCAGGAAGCCGAGTGAGGCGCAGAGTTTTATCTCTACCTTCCTCTTTATCTCCTGAATAGCTTCGATAATCTTTTCGAGTTCCTTCTGAGAGACCCCTGCTCCACTAGTGACAATCCCAAACCTCTGGGCCCCTATCGCCTTTGCCCTTTCAGCCTCTTTGAGTAACGTTTCTTTATCTTTTAAAGGGTATATGGGCGTAGGAGTTCTGTGCCTCTCCGACTGGGCACAGAATTTACAGTCTTCTTTGCAGCGGCCTGCCTTGGCGTTAGTGATACTGCAAAGTTCAAGTTTCTGACCCGTATAGACTTCACGTTCCCTATTGGCCATCCAGATCAGTTTGAAGGTAGGAATTCTCGCAGAGACCATTTTTGTCAACCTTTTATTTTAAATAAGTTAACTAACACTACTTTGTTACATT
>DNCN01000175.1 GCA_003485015.1 bacterium | reverse complement strand
AAATATATAGATATCGGGGCGTAGCGCAGGCTGGTTTAGCGCGCATGGTTTGGGACCATGAGGTCGGAGGTTCGAATCCTCTCGCCCCGACAAACATCCTGTTTTTCAAGGGGTTTCACCCCTATGGCGCTTATGCTGTTACCCCACTGACATCCATGTCGGTAAAGAGGATTCGAAGCCATCTCTTCGCCGACCAAAAGGAGGATGGGCGAACAGGATGTGAGCGTAAGGGGAAGTTTAATGAAATATTGCTTTAGAGTTGGCGGGTAGGGAGAACATGAGATTTAAAGCAGTGCGGGGGGTAAAGGATGTTCTGCCGGAAGAGCTGACATTTTGGCAGGAGATTGAAAGAGTAGCTCGTGGTGTCTTTGAACTCTACGGTTACGAAGAGATCCGCACCCCTGTCTTTGAATCAAGCCTACTCTTTGAACGCGGGATAGGAGAGGGAACAGAGATTGTAGATAAACAGATGTATACCTTTCTGGATAAAAAAGGGAGAAATCTTACTCTGCGGCCTGAGGCTACGGCTAGTGTAGTACGGGCCTACCTTGAGCATAATCTTGATAAAAAAGGGAATCTTGTCCAGTTCTATTACATTGGGCCGATGTTTAGGTATGAACGACCTCAGGCAGGTCGCCAGCGTCAATTCTGGCAGCTTGGGACGGAGTTATTTGGAAGCTCACATCCTGCAAGGGATGCTGAATTGATTGGAATGACTCTTGAATTCTTTAAGGAATTGGGCTTGGAGAACTTGATTACAGAGATAAACTCGGTTGGTTGTTTAGGGTGTCGGGGTTCCTTTGTCTCTGCTCTTCATGAATATCTCCAGAAAGAGAAGGGTCTGCTCTGTTCCGACTGTCAAATAAGATTGGAGAAAAATCCTCTTCGAATTTTGGATTGCAAGAGTGAACCCTGCAAATCTCTTGTCCTTGAAGGTCCGGATATTGAGAGATATCTGTGTTCAGGGTGCCATTCGCATCTGAAGAAAGTGGAGGGATATCTTGATCTTTTGGATGTGTCGTATAAGATGAATTCGCATCTTGTTCGGGGGCTAGATTACTATACTCGGACAGTCTTTGAGATTATTGATAGAAGGCTCGGATCGCAGGATGCCTTGGCAGCTGGTGGTAGATACGATGAATTAGTCAAAGAGCTCGGTGGACCATCTACACCGGCCATAGGCTTTGCGGCTGGGATGGAGAGGATAGTCTTAGCTCTGAAAAAGGATAGAAAGATGGGGGATAAGAAGGAAAAGACTGATTTCTTTATTGCTTCCATTGATGAGGCAGCAGATGGGGTTGTCCTCAAAATAGCCCATTCTCTACGAACAGCAGGATTACACTCAAAATTCAATTGTGAGTCAAGGTCAGCCAAGAGCCAAGCTCAATTGGCTAATAAACTCGGAGCCCGGTTTCTAATCATAATTGGAGAAGATGAGCTCAGAAATGAGGAAGTTAGACCCAAAGATATGAGTGTTCGCAAGCTCCTTGATCCAGTTGATTTAAGCGGAATTGTTAGCTGGTGTAAAGAGGTTTTATAGTGAAATTTAAGAAAACCCATGATTGTGGTTGTCTAAGAATAAGTGATGTGGGTCAGGAGGTTGTCCTTTCGGGTTGGGTGAATGTTAGAAGGGATCACGGTGGGCTCATCTTTGTTGATCTTCGGGATCGGGAGGGCATTACTCAAGTAGTCTTTAATCCCCAGATAGATGATGCTGCACACATAATTGCCCATCAATTGCGTAGTGAGTATGTTATTGCCGTTAAAGGGGTAGTTCAAGCCAGACCTCTAGGAACAGTCAATCCTAATTTAATCACAGGCCAAATAGAGGTTTTGGTTTATGAAGTTGAGATCCTTAACACCTCTAAGACCCCTCCTTTTGAGATTGAGGACAAATTGGATGCGTCCGAAGATTTGCGACTCCGGTATCGCTATCTTGATCTACGAAGGCCGAAGATACAAAAGAATCTAATTTTTCGCCACCATCTCTGCCAAAAGATAAGAGAGTTTTTGGATAGACATAGATTCATTGAGATAGAGACTCCCTTTTTGATTAAGAGCACACCTGAGGGTGCCAGAGATTACCTTGTTCCCTCACGGGTTAACCCCGGCAGATTCTATGCCCTTCCCCAATCCCCACAACTCTTTAAGCAGATCCTAATGATTGCTGGGTTTGATCGGTATTTCCAGATTGTGCGCTGTTTTAGAGATGAGGACCTTCGGGCTGACCGTCAACCCGAATTTACTCAACTGGATATAGAGGCCTCTTTCATTGATGAGGAGGAGATATTTGAGCTTGTCGAAGGGTTAGTGGTCTATATCTTTAGAGAAGTTTTAAAAAGAGAAATCCAGAGGCCTTTCTTTCGATTGAAGTATAAAGAAGCTATGGAGAGATTTGGTACAGACAAGCCTGACACAAGGTTTGGCTTAGAGATAGTTGATGTGACTGAGATAGTAAAAGAATCAGATTTTCAGGTCTTTAAAAGAGCCATTGAAAAAGGGGGCCAGGTAAAGGGGATTAAGGTTTCTTCCCTAGAGGATATCTCAAAGGGTGAGATTGATTACCTTACCTCTTTGGCAACCCTTTATGGCGCCAAAGGCTTGGCCTACTTCAAAGTTAAAGAAGGTCGGTGTGATTCCCCTATAGCCAAGTTCTTCGATGCTGATATTCAACGCAGGATATTGGATTCTTTAAAGGCAGAAGAAGGAGATCTTCTGCTTTTTGTGGCGGATGATTTCCGGATAGTGAGTGAAAGTTTGGGGAATCTGCGTCTTCATCTAGGCAAGAGATTGAACCTTATTCCCGATGGGACATTTGAATTCCTTTGGGTGATTCATCATCCCTTAGTAGAATACGATGAAGAAGAAGAGAGATTTAAGGCAATGCATCATCCCTTCACCTCACCCCTGGCTGAAGACTTTCCGAGCTTAGAGAAGAATCCCTTGGAGGTTCGTGCCCGAGCTTATGATCTTATTCTCAATGGTGTTGAGATTGGGGGAGGAAGCATTCGAATCCATCAGGAGGAGATCCAAAAACAGATCTTTGGCCTCTTAGGGATTAGCCCGAGGGAGGCAGAGGAGAAGTTTGGTTTTCTTTTAGAAGCCTTTACTTATGGGGCACCCCCACATGGAGGGATTGCCTTGGGCCTGGATCGATTGCTCAGGATTATGCTCAACCTTGACTCTATCCGTGAAGTAATTGCTTTTCCCAAGACTCAATCAGCCACCTGTCTTATGACCGGCGCACCCTTCGAGGCAACTCAGCAGCAACTTAAGGAGTTAAACATAAGATTGGATTTACCCTGTAATGGAGCATAGAATAACTCTGAATAGTGATGAAGAGGTAGTCAATCTCCTTGGCCACCAGGACCAAAATCTGCGAATTATTCGGGAGGGATTGAACGCAAAGATTCGCAGTCGAGGGCATGAAATAATCATTGAAGGTGAAGAAAGTGAGGCAAGAGTAGCCAGAAAGCTTTTTGAGGAACTTCTAGCTATTTTACGTGGTGGGCATCTTATTCGACCTCCTGAGGTTCGATACAGCTTGAGAATGATCCTGGAGAACGAAGAGGTCGATCTGCGCGGGATCTTCGAGGAGGCCATTGGTGTTTCAGAGCGAGGGAGGTTAGTCAGGCCAAAGACCTTGGGCCAAAAGAGATATATTCAGGCAATAGGGGAGTATGACTTAGTTATTGCTATTGGTCCAGCTGGCACAGGTAAGACCTATCTGGCTGTGGCTATGGCTTGTTCTGCCTTCTTAAAGAAGGAAGTTGCCCGGATTATTCTGACTAGACCAGCAGTTGAGGCTGGCGAGAAATTAGGGTTTCTCCCAGGGGATCTCAAGGAGAAGGTCGATCCTTATCTTCGTCCCCTCTACGATGCCCTCTTCGATATGATTGGTATTGAAAGGTTCCAGCACTATCTCTCTCAGGGGATAATCGAGGTTGCCCCTCTAGCCTTCATGCGGGGTAGAACCTTAAATGATGCCTTTGTTATCTTAGATGAAGCCCAGAACACGACCACCGAGCAGATGAAGATGTTTTTAACCCGCTTAGGGTTCGACTCTAAGGCGGTTGTTACTGGAGACATCACTCAGATCGATCTTCCTCAGGGTGTTCCTTCAGGATTGATAGAAAGTCAGAAGATCTTGGATGGAATTGAGGGAATCGAATTTATATATTTTGATGGCTCTGATGTAGTCCGCCACAGTTTAGTTCAGAAGATTATAAAAGCCTATGACGAATACGAAAAACGCCATCTTACAAGAGAACAAGAGCCTTCACTATCTCCTTAATGATACGTTACATTTTTCTGACCTCCTTTGGTATCTCAAGGAGAATGGGTTTTCACTGAATGATACCAAGTTGCCGATTAGGCTTTTGAGTGGATAAAAGGAATTACTTCCAAGTCTTTCCTGTTTATAGCCTTGATTCAGCTGTTATGGATTGGATGAGCTTTTTAGATGCCTTTGATCTTTAAGGGTAGAGGTGGGTATTAAAGAAAAGCTTGATTTATCTTTCAAAAAGAGTTAGAATTGACCAAAGCTGAGACTAAAAGGAGGGGGCTTTCACTAATTATTTATTAATGTTGTTTGCCATTACTAGAAGTCCAGATAGATGAAGTGTTTTAGCCTGCAGGATCTGATCAAGATTGTCAAAGTTTATTTAAATCTTGATGGGTGTTAGTATCCAGATTAAAGTGTCTAGAAGAAGAGGGAGTCAATGATAAAAATTCTGGTTTCCAATTTTAATTTTATTAATAGAGGAAAGAAGATAGGGATTAAATCGATCAAGGAGGTAGTTAAGCGAGTTCTCAAGGAAGAAGGGGTAAATAATGTGGAAGTAAGTGTGGTCTTAGGGGATGATGGTTTTGTGCAGGAATTGAATCGCCTTTGGCGAGGGGTAGATAGTCCCACTGATGTTTTAGCCTTCCCTTTTAAAGAAAAGGGGATGATTAAAGATGGAGCATGTTTAGGAGAGATTGCTATCTCTCTGGATACGGCTCGCCAGCAAGCAAAGACGTTAGGGCATAGTCTTGAGAAAGAACTTGAGGTTCTTCTCATCCATGGGACTTTGCATCTTTTAGGCTACGATCATGAAAGAGAAAAAGATTGTCTTAAGATGCAACAGAGAGAAAAAGAGCTGTGTCAGGGATAAAAAGGCCAGGACTTATTAAAAGTTTTAATCATGCTATCAATGGGTTTATCTATGTCTTTAAAGCAGAGTGGAATATGCAGTTGCATATCCTGATAGCGGTGACCATTCTTCTCTTCAGTCTCCTCTTGGATCTTTCCAGGTTAGAGATGGTCGCCATTACTTTCGCTATAGGGTTGGTTCTGGTGGCGGAGATGGTCAATACTTCTCTAGAAGGAATGTTGGATTTTGTCCATGGAGAGGAACATGCCCAAGTAGGGATGTTTAAGGATATAGCAGCGGGTGCAGTCCTTGTTGCTTCCATTGTGGCTGTAATCGTGGGGTATCTTATCCTTTACCCCCATCTTGGTGATTTTCCCCTAAACCCCTTGATCTCTAGACTCCGGGAAGCACCAGAATATGTTAGTTTTGTGATATTGCTCCTTGTAGTCATCTCTACGGTAGCAGTCAAAGCCTATTTTGGTAAAGGAACACCACTTAGGGGAGGGGCACTCAGCGGCCATGCCGCCCTCTCTTTCGCCTGCTGGGTAGTGATAACCTTCCTTGCCAAAGATATCTTAGTGAGTCTCCTTGTTCTGATGATGGCCATTGTCATTAGCCATAGCCGGGCTAGGACCGGAATACATACATACTTCGAGGTAATTGTAGGTGCCCTTCTGGGAAGCCTTCTAGCCTTTATAGTCTTTCAAATAGTTAGCTAAATAAGCTAATTGTTGAATCTGCTATTTGGAGGTAAGATTTTAGATTGGACGAATCCAATCTACTTTTGGGATCAAAGATTGGGCTTGTAGTAATCTTGTTTGGGCTTTCGGCTTTCTTCTCGATGAGTGAGACAGCTCTCTTCTCTTTAGGACGGCTGAGCAAAAGGAGACTAAATGATAAGACCGTTAATAATCTCCTTGAAAAGCCCAATAGGTTACTCATCGATCTGTTAACAGGCAATACCATAGTCAATATTCTAGCCTCAGGCATCTCCGCCTCGATTGCGTTGGATCTTTGTCGGAGGTCTGGTATAAGTGGAGAGATAGGGGTTGGAGTTAGCATTGCTATTATGACAATAACACTACTCATTTTTGGAGAAGTGGTTCCTAAGACGTTGGCTTTGACGAAACCAGAGGCCGTTGCCCCAAAGGTAGCTAAGGTAATAGGCCTATTCTCTCTTGCCATCTTTCCTTTAAAGGGGATTCTTGTAGGGATCACAAGTGTTTTTAAGACTTTCTTAGAGAGGCTTCTGGGTCTTAAAGGAGCATCATCTTCTTTTACTAAAGGGGAGATATTTAGTGCCTTAAGACTTGGCGAGGAAGAAGGAATCTTGGAAGAGAGCGATACTAGTATGATTCGGGGGGTCTTCCGATTTGGAGAAGGTGTGGTTAAAGAGGTTATGATTCCTCGTCATCTGATAGTCTCGAGCCCAAAAGAAGCCAGTCGAGAAGATGTCCTTAATCTTATTCAGCGAACGGCTTATTCAAGAATACCCATATATGATGGATCGATGGATAACATTATTGGTGTGGTCCACGCCCGGGATTTTCTAGTTTATGAAGGTGGGGACAAGGAAAAGGGGTTCAGCCTTGAAGAGATCCTTCGACCGGTCTGGATTGTTCATCCAGATAAGATGATTAGGGAGCTGTGGTCTGAATTACAGCGCAAGAGGTGCCAAATGGCTGTGGTTAAAGACAGACATGGTCGATTGGTGGGCTTGGTAACTCTCGAGGATTTGTTGGAGGAGATTGTAGGTGAGATTGAAGATGAGTACGACCTTTTAGTGAGAAAGAGGTAGATGTATACACTACCTTTATTAGCGGTAATCGGGATCTGCATCCTTTTAGCTGCTTTCTTTTCGGGATCAGAGACAGGTGTGGTTTCGATCAACCGTCTTCGGCTGCGTCACTTGTCTGAAAGTGGTCTCCCCCAAGCCAAGATACTTCGGGGTCTATTGGCTAACCCTTCTAAGCTCTTAACCGTTATGCTGGTGGGGACCAATATAGCTATAGTTACAGCTTCGGCTGTAACCACCTTCCTCTTTGAAAAGTATCTCTTGGTCTCAAATCTAATCCTTTCTTTTCTGGTTCTTGTCTTTGGAGAGATAATCCCTAAGGCCCTCTTCAGTCAATATCCCAATACCCTTACCCTAAGCTTGGCCCACCCCCTTAAGATCTCCTACCTTACACTCCTTCCTCTGGCAAATTTAGTTGGGGGTATTTCTTCTCTCTTTGTGAAGCCAGAAGGCAGAACTGGTCTCTTTATGGACCGCCGTGGGTTTCACCTGTTGTTAAAGGAAGGAAGGGCAGATGGCGTGGTGGACGAAGGAGGCTTTCAGATGCTTGGGGCTGTCCTCGATCTTCCTGCCTCCAAGGTCAAGGAAGTGATGACCCCTAGAGTTGATATGGTCTGTATTGGAGAGGAGGCGGGAATAGACGAAATCCTTAATCTTCTGAAGAAAGAGCTTTGCGCCCGGATTCCTGTTTGCAAAGATAGTATAGATAATATTACAGGCATCCTCTATGCTAAGGATCTTCTTGGCCTTATAGGGAAAGATTTTCTTAAAAATCTCATTGTGGCTAAAGATCTTGCCCATCCAGCCTATTTTGTCCCAGAGATGATGCCCCTTTCGAAACTTCTTCGAGAATTTCGTAGGAAAAGTGTACATATGGCCATTGTGGTAGATGAATATGGAGGGACAGCAGGGCTAGTGACCCTAGAGGATCTCTTAGAGGAGATTGTGGGTGAAATCAAGGATGAATATGATTTCGATGAGGAGACCCCATTTAAAGCAGTAGGTGAAGGAGTCTATCTGGTTAACGCCAAGATGCACATCGCCCGGCTCAATGAAGAACTTGGTCTAAATCTACCAGAGGATGGATTCGAGACTATTGCTGGGTTTATCTTAGAGAGGTTGGGTCGTATTCCCGTCCCTGATGAATCAATTAAACTCGAAGGGGTAAGACTTATTGTTCTCAAAGCAGATAAGAAGAGCATCTTGCTTGTCAAGTTAGAGGTGAATTGAATCCCTCTTAAAGGGGTACGATGGCCAAGAAGAATGTCCACAAGACGGAGGCGGTGGTTTTATCGACCCATAACCTGGGCGAGACAAGTCGGATTGCCGATCTATACAGCCAAGACTGGGGAAGATTTTCGGCAGTGGCCAAGATGGCTCGAGGCTCTAGGAGTAGATTCGGAGCAAGCTTAGAGATATTTACCCATATTCATCTTGTCTTCTACTTAGCGGAGGGAAGGGGATTAAGTTTTATTAGCCAGATAGAAACCCTCAATCACTTTGGTAGAATTCGCCAAGATCCCAGCAAGATTGCTTGCGGGTGCTATCTGATTGAACTGGTAAAGGTTTTAGTTAGAAGGGGCTTACCGGATCGACGACTCTTTAGGCTGATCCTGGAAAGCCTTGCTTGGCTTGAAGATGGGGAAGTAAATAGACTTTTTACTTACACTCTCAACCTAAAGATGATGAAGGTTTTGGGGTTTGGACCCGAGGTTGATGTTTGCGTTAAATGCCGAGAAGGATTGAATGAGATAATCAGATTTAGCTCCTCCTATGGAGGGGTATTGTGCGAGAGGTGCCAAACAGATGATGCAATTGAGATCTCAAGGGGAACCCTGATGGTTATGAGAAGGATTCTTAAATCTCCACTTTACACAATCAAAAGGATACACTTAGGGAGGAGGATAGAGGAGGAGCTGAAGATAGCTTCAGATTCTTATCTAAATCCTCATCTTTCTTATCCGTTAAAATCATTGAAGGTCTTAGAGGTATTAGTAGACTAGTAGTTTGATCTCTGATTGAAGAGAGAGGGGAGTATTTTATGACTGAAGAGAGAGAGGATCTTGGATTAGCACTCCAAAGACTGGCTGGACTTTACCAGATAAGTCGGGTGCTCTTATCGAGCATCAAATTGGATAAATTATTGAAGATGATCCTGGATGAGGTGATTACACATCTTAGGGCTGATACTGGATCGATTATGCTGCTTGATGGAGAGACTGAAGAGCTCTCCATCAAGGTAGCCAGAGGTCTTGACGCAGAGATAGTAAAAACATTCCGAACCAAGATTGGCCGCGGGATTTCAGGAATAGTGGCTAAGATGAAGAGGCCTTATCTATTGTTGAGCGGAGAACTGCCTGAGGAGTTTAAGGATATCCAACCGCGCAAGGGTATCAGATCATCCCTTTGTGTTCCAGTCCTCTTTTTGAATGAACTTGTCGGGATTATCTCCTTGTGCCGGACTAAAACTATCGAGGATTTTAATGAAGATGATCTTAAGGTCTTATGGATCTTTGCTGGTCAGGCTGGCCAAGCCATCACCAATGCTCGATTTTATGAGGAGCTGGAGAAGAAGGTTGAGGAGAGGACCAGGGAACTTGAAGAAGCCAATGAACGCTTGAAGGAGCTTGACCGCCTCAAGGACTCTTTCATCGATACTGCTTCCCATGAGCTTCGCACCCCCTTAAGTTCCATAAAATCCTATACGGAGATTCTCCTTACCCAGGATGTAGACAAATCTACAAGCCTTGAATTTTTGAGAATCATCAATCATGAGGCTGATAGATTGACGAGACTAGTTAATAATCTCTTAAGTATCCCTGCGATCGAGGGTGGAATGATTATATTCAAGATGACGGAGGTAGATCTGGTTCATGAGGTTATCTCTAGGGCAATCTCCTTGATCCAACCTATAGCCGAGGAGAAGGAAATCAAAATAGTAAGTGATATCCAGGATGGTCTTCCTAAGGTTAAAGGGAATAAGGATGCCTTGATCCAGGTCGTAGAAAACCTTCTGGATAATGCAGTCAAGTTCACCCACCAGGGTGGCCAGATAGAGGTTAGGGCTTACGAACAAGATGATACTGTTCAAGTTAGTGTTCGGGACAGTGGTGTAGGGATAAAGAAAGAGGACTTTGAGCAAATCTTCGAGAAGTTCTCTCAAGTAAGGAAGAGGCCGAAGGGGATGGGACTTGGATTGTCCATCTGCCAGGAGGTTGTTAAACAACACCAAGGCCGGATATGGGTGGAGAGCAAGCTTGGCCAAGGGAGTACTTTCCATTTTACCCTACCAAAAGGATAAGTGAAAATGCTTGAAATTCTTCAAAACCCCATACTTTGGGCGACCTTCTGGGCATGGTTTATTGCCCAATCTCTTAAGTTTCTTATCTATGGAGTGAGGAATCGACGCATCAATTTCAGGATCTTTGTAGGGTATGGTGGTATGCCCAGCGCCCATTCAGCAACAGTAATCTCCTTGGCTACGGCTGTGGGTAGATATGAGGGATGGACTTCCTCCCTCTTTGCTGTTATCTTCATCATGGCGATAATCATCATTACCGATGCAGTGGTAGTGCGAAGAGCGGCCGGGCAGCAGGCCAGTGTCTTAAACAGAATGCTCGATGACTTTTATCGTGAAGGAAAGATAGGAGAGGCTCGATTAAAGGAATTCTTGGGCCATACCCCTATTGAGGTCATTGTTGGTGGAATATTAGGGTATCTAGTCGCTATCTGCCTAGTTCGTTCTAATGCAGGAGTTTAAACTCGTAGCCCCATATGAACCCCGCGGAGATCAACCCAAGGCAATTAAACAGTTGGTTGAGGGGGTAAAGAAGGGGTTAAAAAACCAGGTCCTCTTGGGTGTCACCGGTTCAGGAAAGACCTTCACCATTGCCAATCTCCTGAGCCAGATCAATCGCCCCACATTGATTATCTCCCACAATAAGACGTTAGCCGCCCAACTCTACTCAGAGTTTAAAGAATTCTTTCCTCATAGTGCCATCAGATACTTCATTAGCTTCTATGACTACTATCAACCCGAGGCTTACATTCCCCAAACGGATACCTACATCGAAAAAGACTGTTCCATTAACGACGAGATCGATCGACTGAGGCTAGCAGCTACTCAAGCCCTCCTTGAGCGTCGAGATGTGATCATTGTCGCATCGGTAAGCTGCATCTATAATCTTGGCTCACCTACGGAGTATTGTGAATCTTTGCTCAATCTTAAAAGAGGTGGTGAGTATCCCCGTCAAGAGATCCTAAAGAGATTGATAGGCATCCAGTATGAACGCAACGACTACGAATTTGTCCGGGGCAATTTCCGTGTCCGCGGGGATACCATTGAGATCTTTCCTGCCTACGAAGAAAAGGCTTTAAGAATCGAACTCTTTGGTGACGAGATCGATAGAATAAGAGAGATCGACCCTATAACCGGCAAGGTAATCTCAGATAGAGATGAAGTATTCATCTATCCAGCTAAGCACTTCATGACGAGCTCCGACCGACTTAAGCTTGCTCTTATCTCGATCGAAGAAGAACTCCAAGAGAGGTTGAAGGAGATTCGAAGTCAGAATAAACTCCTTGAGGCTCGGAGGCTTGAGGTAAGAACGAGGTACGATCTGGAGATGCTAAGAGAAGTAGGATACTGTTCCGGGATAGAGAACTACTCCCGCCACCTCTCAGGTCGCCAACCTGGAGAGAGACCGAGCTGCTTAATCGACTATTTCCCCCAAGATTGGTTTTTGGTCATCGATGAAAGCCACGTGACTATTCCCCAACTGAGGGGGATGTATGAAGGCGATCGAGCCCGCAAGGAGTGCCTCATTGAACATGGTTTCAGACTTCCTTCAGCTTTGGACAACCGACCCTTAAAATTCGAGGAGTTTGTAAATATCATGCCGCAAACCGTTTATCTTTCAGCTACCCCTGGGCCATATGAATTGGAGATAGCCGACCAGGTGGTAGAACAGATCATCCGACCAACAGGTCTTGTCGATCCTCCAATTGAAGTCCGGCCCACCGAGGGCCAGATTGAAGACCTCATCCGTGAAGTCCGTCGGCGAATCAGGCGTAAAGAACGCATCTTAGTGACTACCCTTACCAAACGGATGGCAGAAGACCTGGCCGATTACCTCAACCGCAAAGGAGTGAATGTCCGGTATCTTCATTCAGAGATTACGGCCTTAAAGAGGGTGGATATTCTCCGTGATCTAAGGCTTGGTGAGTTCGATGTTTTGGTCGGGATCAATCTCTTAAGGGAGGGATTGGATCTGCCAGAGGTCTCCTTAGTAGCTATCCTCGATGCTGACAAAGAAGGGTTTCTACGGTCAGATCGAGCGCTTATCCAAGTTATAGGCCGGACAGCTAGAAACATCGGTGGGGCGGTGATCATGTATGGGGATGAGATTACCGGATCGATGGGGCGGGCTATCGATGAGACGAACCGGCGCAGGAAACTCCAGATGGATTACAATCTCAAACATGGGATTACCTCTGAGACGATTAAGAAGGCCATCTATCCCTCTGTTTCACCTACCTCAGAGAAGAGAATCGTCAAGGAGGCCAGGATAGAGTACAAGGTCAAGAAGAAGGAGGATCTGCCTAAGCTCTTAACCCAATTGGAAGGAGAGATGGAAGAAGCTGCTGAAAGATTGGATTACGAACGGGCTGCCATGTTTCGTGATGAAATTTTCCGCTTAAGAGGTATTTCTTGAATGGAGATCAGACTAATTCTATGATATTATCTATAATTTTGGTTATGGTAGCCAGGGCGGTCTCATACAGCTCCCAAGCTGAATCCTCCTGGTTTGAATCAACCCCTAAAGCGGGTGAGAGGTATTCAATGACGGAAAAGATGGGTAGGCTACGTATCCTATACCTTATCTGAGAGAGTTTTTTAAAGACCTCTTCTTTTCCCTCTTCACCCCTTCTGATCTCTCCTGAAAGGGAACTACCTTCCTGGCAGAATCTTTGGAGCTCCTTTAAATCCTGAGATGTTTTCTTGAGCTCTCTTATCAGACCTTCTCTATGCTCTATCAAGAAGTCTTGCTCTATCCTTTTGAGTATCTCTTCTCCCGAAAACCGAGGCTCTCTATCGCTCTTGATCCCCCAAACATTCAATCCGGCAAAGCTCACAACCACCTCTTTAATAATCTCAGGAGTTGATCTTACCTTCATTAATGGAGCGAGGGCGAAGAGTTTACCTGGTGGTTTATCACCAGAATAGAGGATTTCTATCTTTTGCAAAGGGGGCAGAGAGAGGAGTCTTTTGATCAAAGCTTCGTCCCTTACTTCTTTACGAAGTTCTCTCAAAATTTCGATAGAGATGAGTACCGCCTCAGGGGTGATGAGGGTCATGCAGGTATGGTCTTGACAGGTAAACTTTGGGCAACCGATACAAGGGAGCTTAGATACCAAAAGAAAATGGCCTGGTCCATAAGGGCCAATCCAGGCCGGTCCGGCTAAAGTAATAGTTGGTGTTTTTACAGCACAGGCAATGTGCAAGGGTCCGGTGTCGTTGGTAATGAATAGATTGCATCTCTTTAAGAGAGCGGCCAATTCAAGAAGGGAGGTCTTTCCGGCTAAGCTAATGGATGGGATGTTCATCAATCGGAGTATCCGATTTGCCCGCTCTAAGTCGTCAACTCCACCGAAGATAACCACTTTCGTCTTTAGTTTCTTCTGAATGAGATTGGCTAAGACGGCAAAGTTCTCTTCTGGCCATCTTCTAGACGGATAGTTTGACCCAGGAAAAAGCCCTATGAACCCTTCCTCTTCATGGATTCCAACAGAGACTAATGATCTTCTGGCTCTCCTGTTTGAGTCTTCATTTATGTAAATGGCTGTCTCCCTCTCAGGAGGTTCAACATCGGTCATCAATAGATGGAGTTCCGTAATCCCCAGTCCACCAGTACTTCCTTCCTTCATGGTCCAGTATCGGTAGTGCATCCAAGGATGACCGATAACACAGGGTTGACCGTAATTGTCGAGAGTAAGTCCCCATATCTCTCTTTTGGCGATCATATTGGTGAGCACTGCACTTCTTGGTGAAGTATGAAGGTTGACCACTAGATCAAACTCCTTGTCCTTTACCCCTTGGATGAACTCTTTAAGCTCTCTTTTTGTCTCATCTCTTCCTCCTCTTCCAAGAAGTTTTTGCAGGAATCCTGTCTTATCGAATGTAATGATTCCGTCGAGGTGTGGATCGAATTTTACTAGTGGTGCGGTCAATCTCTCAGTCAAGAGGAGACATTCTGCTCCTTTGAATCTCTCCTTTAACCCCGAAAAAACGGGTGTGGTATAAACCACATCACCGATTGAAGCCAGCTGGATGAGGAGTATACGTTTATATTCCGGCTTGGGAGTAGTAAAGATATTACGAAGTTTTATCTTCTGGTTCGGCCAGTTCTTAAAGAACAGGCCCTCAATAAGGAGCTGAAGAAGATCGTCCTCATTCAGTTCTAAGAGCAATCTTTTTTTAAGATGGGTTTGATTTCCCGAAAGGAGGTGGTTTATATAGAGGGAATGGTCTTGAGAGAGTTTGGCTGATGGTGAATGTTCTATTAAGAGAAGATGGGCAGAGAGGACCTTTTCATCATTGAATAAGTTGGCCAATCCACTAATGTCCTCACCAATTGAAAATCTCACCCGCTCATTCTCGAAGAGGAAGGCAAGGTCCATTCTCTTTAGAGCCGCTCTGAAAAGATCCAGGTGGGGTTCGATTACAAGAAGCTCTGTTCCTTGATCCATTCTCTTAGCGATCTCAATCACATGGTGGCCCAAACCGAAGCCAAAGACGATGATCAGCTCTTTATCTTTTAACTCAAATTTATCCACCATCCGGTTGGCTTCAAGAAAAGGATCGTAGGAACTATGGAGGAGAATCCCATCCATTCTGGCTGTAGGGGCTCCTTTCTTGGAGGGAAGGATCTCTATCCTTTGTGCAAGAAAAAGGCTCTTTTCCACTCGCTCAGCCAGGATTGAGTCTCTTTTTCGAAGGCTCTGTAAATTCTCGGAGAAGAGATCTCTATTCAATCCTTAAACTCTTCCTTAAGGATACTCATTAGAAAAATATCATAGAATCTTCCCTCAGTAAATGTAGCCTTTCTCAAAGTCCCTTCCTGAGTAAAGCCCATCTTCTTATAGAAATTGGTCGCCCTCTCGTTATAATCATGGACATAGAGGTAGACACGTTCGAGGTTCATCTCACCGAAGAGGAAACGAAGAAGGGTTCTCATAGCATCCGTTCCCAAACCCTGTCCTTGATACTCCTTTTCATCGAGGTGGATACCAACTTCAGCATTCTGGTTCTTATGGTCGATATTGGAGATCAGAAGATACCCAATAGGAACCCCCTTTTCTTTGAGCTCGATGATAAAAACCTTACTCTTCCCCTGCTTAAGGTAGTCTTCAAACCAGATCTCTTCCTCAGCTTGGGAGATAGGAAGATAGCTGAAGACAAATCTTCTCCCCTCAGGATCATTTCGCCATTGGCACATTTTGGGTAGATCTTTGCGCTCTAATGCCCTCAGAATAACTCTCTCTCCAATAATCATATCCCCTTTCACTCCTTCTTGTATTCTACTTAGGCTTCATAGAAACTCCTGATACCCTGAATTACCCTCTCTATCTCTTCTTCACTTAGGCCGGGATAGATAGGGACACTGATCAGGTGCTCCCAGATCCTTTCGGTTACAGGCAATTCGACCTCAAAGTTCTTCTTATAGAAGGTATGAAGATGGCAAGGGAAGTAGTGGACTCCTGGTGCGATATCATTCTCCTTTAGATGGGAGATCAGTTCATCCCTTCTTTCAACCTTGAGGACATAGATGTGATGGGCGCTCTGGACATAGTCTCTTTCGATGGGGGTGATGATCCCATTTAAACCCGAGAAAGCCTGATTATAAATCTCGTAGATCTCGTGGCGTCTTCTATTCATCTCATCAAGTCTCTTTAGTTGAACAAGGCCAATGGCGGCGGCGATGTCACTCATGTGGTACTTATAGCCCAGTTCTTCCACATCGTACTGCCAGGCATAAGTTGGCCTCTTTGAAGGTAGAGTCCTACTCCAGGTATCCTTATTGATACCCACCCATCTCAGCTTTTTCAATCGGCTGTCAATCTCTCTATTGGAGGTGGTAATCATTCCTCCCTCGCCAGTGGTTAAGTTTTTCACCGCATGGAATGAGAAGCAGGTTAAATCAGAGATACTACCAATCTTCCTCCCTCGATACTCCGCCCCACAAGCGTGGGCAGCATCCTCTACGACATAGATTCCCTTCTCCTTAGCGATATTTAGGAGAGGGTTTAAATCGACTGGGTGACCAGCGTAGTCGACCGGAAGGATCACTTTTGTTTTTGGGGTGATCTTCCTTTGGGCATCCTCTATGCTCATAAGTAAAGTCTCTTCTTCTATATCGATAAAGATAGGGAAGGCTCCATTGTAGAGAACGGCATGGATAGTCGAGACAAAGGTCAGGGAAGGGACAAGGACCTCATCACCTGGCCCAACGCCCAGAACCTTCAAAGCCAAGTGGAGGGCAGCGGTACAGGAATTGAGGGCAATGGCATACTCTACACCGATATACTCTTTAAACTTCTCTTCAAAGAGGGCTGTTTTTGGGCCAAGCCCAAGCCAACCACTCTCTAAAACCTCCCTTATCGCCTGAAGTTCTTCCTCGCCAACCGATGGCCTAAATACAGGAATCATAAGAACTTCCCTCCTTCTTCCATAACTTAAAAGAATTTGAATATATCTTCTAATGGTATCACATCAAATGAAAGGTTTAGAAAATCACTAGGATTGTTCGTAATAATTCCTGTTAGCTGATATTCTATTATCGTTGCAGCTAACACCGCATCAAAGAATCTTTGCGATATTATATTCCTCTCCTTTGCTATATTAAGGGCTGATGATACAATCTTATCATTGATTGAAAGAATCTCAAAGATACGGCCTGTAAAGAGGGTTAACAAAAGTTCTCCTGCCTCTTTTGAAGAGAGTGGATTGGATAGACGGGACGACGTGATTATAGCGTATGTCTCGCTAATATTTTGGACACTTAAGTAAGGGAAGAAACTTCTCTCCTCTCCTCTTTTGATGACATAGCGTGCCAGAGGGAAGAGAGAACTCATCATATCTACTGAATAAATCAATACATTAGTATCTATTAAATAAGACCTCTTCATATAACTCATCCCTTTTAATCTCTTCTTTTACGCCCAGATTAAAAGAAGGCCACTTAAAAGAACTTGATGAACCCTGCCAATAGATAGAGAAGGTATTTCTTATCCCTTCTGAGTATGGCCTTGCATACTTCTTGGGAGGGAAATACGCAATTATTATTCTCTTTCCTTTGACTATCTGCGAAAAGAAGTATATACCTAAAGTCTGCAATTGTGTTCCACAGGGGGCGATATAAAGGGTATCCACCCCTTCTGCAGCTTCTTTTAAGGCATAAACAACTTCCCAAGGATTGAGCGTAGAACAATCTCTTTGAGAGAATGAAGGATCATAAAGAACCCGACTGAGTAAAAACTTATTCTCCCTCTCACTTATCTTCTCCATCTCTTCTGTAAACCCAGGTCTTCCCATTATAAGGATTGTCTTCTCTGGATCTGTCTCTTCCCAAACCCTATTTGCCCTGAGCCCCTCCATTCCTAAGAATATAATGAGAGCTTCTCTTCCATCCCTCACAGAAGAAGAGAGATAAGGGATAAAACACCTCTCCCCTATATCATAGCTCAGTCTCCTCTTTCCCGGAATCATTGGAAGATAGACCATAGGTTGGGTATAAAAGACTCTAATTACCCCTCTTTTATCTTCGCTTCCAATATGCTTTAGGAGTAAAAGGAGATGGAGTTTAGTAAAGCATGAAATATCGATAGATATATCCCATTCCTCCAATCTCCTCCCTTCTGCCCATTTGCAGAATTCAACTACGAGACTATAAGGATCTGTGAAGTCACAACTCAGCACATTGGGTTCATTGATACTCCTTTTCTTTAAGATCTTATAGATATAATTATGGTTGGCATTCCCTATGGGGTCGTCTGCTACATCGTTATATAGAAAGATGATGGAGTCTTCGGATAGGGTACCATCGATCAGTTCAGGGACTTTTAGACATCTCTCCTCATAACTCGAGGCAGTTATGAAGAGAGAGTCCATTTTCCGAATTGGCCTTATCTTATTTATACTTAGCACCTGCTCCCTCCTTAATTGTTTCTAATATAATCCTGATCAATCCATCCACATCTCTCCAAGTAGAATACTCTTCTTGCCATAATAGTCCACTCTGCCTATCCTCACCCTCTTCTTCAATCCTAATACCAACCCTTTTAAGACTCAGAGATAATCCAAGTTTATAACATTGAAGGAGATCTAAGCCTGTAGTATCTATCACAACATACTTACTTATAGATATGCAGAATATTGGTCTTTGTAGTGAATTCGCACTACGTGGAGCATTATCTTCATTTATAACGCTATAA
>DNCN01000081.1 GCA_003485015.1 bacterium | reverse complement strand
GGCGATGGCTAAGCTGGCATTGATCATCTGATAAGCCCCCAAAAGGTTTATCTTCAGATTAGAGTATCTCTTCTTCTGAGTACAAACTGTAAATCCGTCCCTCTCGCTCTCAAGAATGACATCCCTTCCCACCCGGTATAATGTTGCTCCTTTATCCCGAGAGACTCGTTCGATGACCTTGATGGCCTCCTCCTTCTCTTCGGCAGTGATCACTATCCCTCCCTCTTTTATTATCCCTGCTTTCTCAAAGGCGATCTCTTTTATGGTTTTTCCCAGTCTCTCGGTGTGATCTAGATCTACATTGGTGATGATGCTGACCCAAGGGGTAGCAACATTGGTAGCATCTAGCCTACCCCCCAGACCCACCTCAAGGATAGATAGTTCAACCCCCTCCTCTTGGAAATAGGTAAAGGCTATAGCGGTAAGGACTTCAAAGTAGGTAGGATGGGCAAAGGGGATGTTGGCCAGCCTCCGGATGTGGGGCTTTATCCTTATGACTAACTCCTTCAGTTTCTCCTTTGGGATCACAACTCCATCAATAGCGATTCTCTCCCGGATGTCTAAGAGATGGGGGGAGGTATATAGACCTGTCTTTATGCCAGTTTCCCTTAGGATAAAAGAGAGAAAGGCAGAAGTTGACCCCTTACCATTTGTACCAGCAATATGGATGGTCCTCAGACTCTGATGGGGATTGCCAAGAAGGGTTAGGAGAGAGGTGATATTATGGAGCCCAAGCTGAATACCAAACCGTTCTAGGCCCTCTAAATAGTTGACTATCTCCTGATAATCCATCAAAGAGGACATTTCTCCGATTTAAAGAAGTCCAGGATCTGGATAAGAACCTTTCTAAGGTGGTGCCTTTCTACGATCATATCTATCAAACCGTGTTTAAGAAGAAATTCGGCGCGCTGAAACCCTTCGGGAAGACTCTCTTTGATTGTCTTCTCAATCACCCTTGGTCCAGCAAAGCCAATCAATGTCTTTGGTTCAGCAATGATGATATCTCCCAAGGAGGCAAAACTGGCTGTGACTCCTCCTGTAGTAGGATGTGTGAGGATGGAGATATATAACCCTCCCTTCTCTTTGAACCAAGCTATAGCTGAGGAGGTTTTGACCATCTGCATTAGAGAGAAGACGCCTTCTTGCATTCTTGCACCCCCTGAACTTGAGACAAGGATGAGAGGAAGTCTTCTCTTTGTGGCCTTTTCTATGATGCGAGTGATCTTTTCACCAACTACGGTACCCATACTCCCTCCCATAAACCCAAAATCCAATGCCCCAATGGCCACCTTGTGTCCACCCAGTTGGCCTTCACCAGTAATAGTAGCGTCGAAGAGGCCAGTCTTCTTTTGAGCCTGAGCCAGCCGTTTTTTATAGGTCTTAGAGTCTTTAAACCCGAGAGGATCGGTAGGCTTTAAATCCTTATCATGTTCTTTGAAACTGGCTTTATCTAAGAGAAAAGCAATCCTTTCTTTAGCCGTTAGCTGAGAGTAATAGCGACAGTGAGGGCAGACCTGGAGTAGTCTCTCCCACTCTCGCCGATAGACCAATTCTTGGCACTTTTCACACTTTATCCATAGTCCGTCAGAAGCTGTTCGTCTA
This sequence comes from bacterium, assembly GCA_003485015.1. Classification (GTDB taxonomy): domain Bacteria; phylum UBA9089; class UBA9089; order UBA9089; family UBA9089; genus UBA9089. Next base: position 3,101 of record DNCN01000081.1, on the reverse strand, counting down.
TTTTGAGGGGGAAGGACTCCCTCTTTATCTTGGACCATTCGATTGATCTTCCTCTTGTTTAAAGTTGAATCTTACCTCTTTGGTCAGCCTCTGTTCTTGGTAGAGATCAGCCTCTTGGGAAGTGGAGTTAATAGAGGTAGGTTTTTTATTTGCTTCTAATGGCTCTAAGATGACCTTTAGCCGGGTTGTTTCTTTGGGACCAGTAAAAACCCTGGAGGTCCACATCTTGTATCCCCCTAAGGTTACCTTGAGACTACAGGCTTCCCAGGCTTCAATACCCTTGAGAGTTATGGGTGCCTTGCCTTTGTAGACCCCATTCAAGTAAACATCAGCCGAGGAAGGAATAGAGGTGATGACTATGTTACCTGTAGAGGGTTGTGGTTTTACCTTTGGTGAAGGGACCCTTTTTGCCTTAGGGGCTGCTTTCTTAGGAGTTACTTTAACCTCTGTTGGTGGTTTTACTGGCTTTATTTCAGGAGCTGGTTCTTTTAGGGGTGGTTCTTCGGATAGTTCTTGTGGTTCGGTGGCTGTCTCTTCCATCTCCTGGGTTGCTTCCATTTCTTGGGGAAGGGAGACATAGAGCTCATCTGGCAGGTTGATCTCTTCAAGTGTTAAAGCGACTTCAGCAGCCTCCTTTGCCTCCTCTTCATTGAAATGAACCTTGGCTTCTGGAGGCATGGAACCTACAGAGAGAGTGTCCTTCTTGGGTAGGAAAGAGAAGAAGAGATAACCTCCTGCTCCAATAAGGATTAAAATAAGCAGGGAGGTTTTAAGCCACTTCCTGCGTGGCTTTGGAACAAGTAATTTTTTTAAGGAAGGTCCATCATCCTGCAATCTTTCCTTTCCTTCCTCTTCTTTTTCTAAGTCCTCAAGATCATCAGGCACGATTCATTTCCTCCTTTCTTACCCCTTGTTTCATTCCTGCAATGAGGGAAGAGGCGAATTCTCCTACCTTGTGGACAAGTTCAGAGTCCCCCTCATTCTTTGAGATTAGGTCAACAATGGCACTTCCAACAATCACCCCGTCAGCAAAGGAGGCCACCTCAGCAGCCTGCTCGGGATTCGAGATCCCAAATCCAACACCGATAGGTAGATTAGTGAATCTTCTGATCTTTTCTATATGGGGAAGAATGGCTGAAGCGAGTCTCTCCCGTATCCCGGTGATCCCGGTGAGAGAGACATAATAGACAAAACCTGTAGAGAATTGGACGATCAGCCTTATCCGTTCTTCGGTGCTCGTCGGCGCTAAGAGGAAGATGGTATTCAATCTCCCTTCAGCCTCTCTCTTTAAAACCCCTGCTTCTTCAGGGGGAAGATCTGGGACAATGACTCCATCAACGCCCGCTTCGACCGCATTCTCAACAAATCTCCTTATCCCGTATTTATAGACAGGATTATAATAAGTAAGAAGAACTAAGGGAATGGAACTTTTGGAGCGGAGATTCCTAACTAAATCTAAAACATCGACAAGGGTTGTCCCTTTTTTCAGTGAGGCTTCACTGGCGCGCTGGATGACCACTCCATCAGCGATGGGGTCAGAAAAAGGGACTCCCAGCTCAACCACACCTGCCCCCCTTCGCTCAAACTCCAAGACCAGATCACAACTGGTTTCAAGATCAGGATAGCCCACGGTGATGAAAGGGATAAAGCAAGCCTCCCCTCTCTCACAAAATTCCCCAAATTGGGTCTTGAGCCTATTCATGGCCCTCTTCGATGGCTTTTAAAGCCACCTGAACATCCTTATCCCCACGTCCTGAGAGGTTAATGATGACGATCTTATCCTGCTCGAGCGTAGGTGCGAGTTTTGCTACATAGGCTATTGCGTGAGCACTCTCTAAGGCTGGGATGATTCCTTCACAGGAAGCTAAGAGTTTAAAGGCATCTAATGCCTCTCTGTCGCTGACGCTCACATACTCTGCCCGACCGGTCTGTTTATAGAAACTGTGTTCTGGTCCAACCCCAGGGTAGTCAAGACCGGCTGAGATGGAATGGGTGGTGAGGATCTGACCATCTTTATCTTGAAGGACATAGGAGAGGGTGCCGTGGAGGACACCAAGTTCCCCGGCCAAAAGTGAGGCGGCATGTCTACCTGTTGCTATCCCCAATCCAGCAGCCTCAACGCCGATAAAGGCCATTTTGTCCTCATAGAAGGGATGAAAGAGTCCCAGAGCATTACTTCCCCCACCCACGCAAGCGACCAAGTAGTCTGGAGGTTTTCCTTCTAACTCTAATATCTGAGATCTGGTCTCCCGGCCAATCACTGCTTGAAAGTCTCGCACCATCATCGGATAGGGGTGAGGACCCACAACCGAACCGATTACATAGTAGGTAGTGCAAACATTAGTCACCCAATCACGAAGGGCTTCATTGATTGCATCTTTGAGGGTCTTTGAACCTGAAGAGACCGGATTTACCTTTGCCCCTAAAAGCCTCATCCTAAAGACATTTAAAACCTGACGATCTATATCCTCTTCACCCATATAGATTTCACAAGGCAGACCAAACATGGCACAGGCGGTAGCCGTGGCTACACCATGTTGACCTGCGCCGGTCTCAGCAATGATGCGGGATTTACCCATCTTCTTCGCCAGGAGGACCTGGCCTAATGTGTTATTGATCTTATGAGCGCCGGTATGGCAAAGATCTTCCCGCTTGAGATATATCTTTGCCCCCTTTAGCTTTGCGGTAAGCCTCTCTGCGTAGTAGAGAGGGGTTGGTCGTCCGGCATAGCTTGAGAGATAATTACTAAGCTCCCCCTGAAAATCCTGGTTGTCCTTTATTCGGAGATAATTCTCCTCGAGTTCCAATAGAGCCGACATCAGGGTTTCAGGCACGTACCTTCCACCAAGAGGGATCTCTTCCTCACTTACCCTGAAATGTCCTTGTCTGTCTGGAATCTCCATGAAGATTACGATACACCATTTATCTCTCCTTTGTCAAGAGAAATTAACCCCAGAGATATGGGGAAGAATCGACTCTCCAGAGAACTAAAAGCCCAAAATCTTTCTTGATTTTCCTCTTGACGACTGAACCTAAAGGTCTATATACTAGAAATCTATGAGAGATATGTCTTGTGATCTTCCGATTATCGATCTTCTAAA
>DNCN01000118.1 GCA_003485015.1 bacterium | reverse complement strand
TCCTGTTGATGTAAACTTCTGGATACGGTGATTTCTACTATCTACAACATAGAGATTACCAGATGTATCCACGGCTATACCGTGAGGATAATGAAACTTGCCATCTTCTGTTCCAAGATCTCCCCATTTTCCAACAAAGACATATCTTACAGATGGAGCAGCCGAGGCCTCATTGGAATAGCCAGAATCTCCAGCAGCATTATATGCCCTCACTCGATAGTAATAGGTGGTGGCTTCAGCGAGACCAGTATCAGAATAGATAGTAACATTTGGCCCTACCGGAGCAATCTGGGTATAGGTTCCCCCTGCTCCAGTCTTGCGCTCTATCTTAAAGCCTTGCTCGTTATTTGAATTGTCCTGCCAACGGAGATCTATCTGACTTGAAGAGACGGCAGTGACAGTGAGGCCAGTTGGGGCAGCAGGGGGCCCAGCAATACCTGTAGTAACCGAGGCCTCATCAGAATAGCCAGAATTTCCACCAGCACTATACGCCCTCACTCGATAATAATAGGTGGTAGCTTCAGCGAGACCAGTATCAGAATAATTAGTAACATTTGCCCTTACAGTAGTAATCTGGGTATAGGTTCCTCCTGCTCCAGTCTTGCGTTCTATCTTAAAGCCTTGCTCATTATCTGAATTGTCCTGCCAGGAGAGGTCTATCTGACTTGAAGAGATGGTAGTAGCTGTGAGATTAGAGGGGGCAGCAGGTAGTTTTTTTATCCCTTCATCAAGCTTCCTTACCCTCTCCTTGACTACACCAGGTAGACCAATACCCCCTGCTAAAACATTGGTTACCCAACATAGATTAAAGGCCAAAAGTAAAGAAATAAATAATCCCTTCATCTTCCACCTAAGTAAAGATTTAGACCCAGATTGACCACATAATCAAAGGCACTTTTGGAGAGAGCGGTCTCTTTGTCTTTAATGTGAATATAGACCGGTCCAAGGTCAAGCTGAAAGGAGAAAGGCTTGGCCAAGAAATACTCCCCTCCAAGAAGAGCAAGGAGACAGTATCCACTCCCTTCTGAGACTTCTCCCTTGAAGCTGATCAAAGCTCCCTCTATGCCTGTAAAATAGCAGATTCTACCTTGGGGATTGAGATAATAGTAGATTCGTCCCCCATATGTTGAGACCCCTTCGCCAAACTGTCCTCTTGCCTCAAACATAAACCTTTGGGAAAGGCCTATTCTTAGACCTACCCCCGGGTAATTAACCCCCAGTCCTACTCGACCTTTTATGCCTCTTTCTGGCGGAGGAAGTTCAGGCGAAGGAGCAAGCTCTATCCTCGAAACTTCGTCCATCTTGAAGATGAGTACACTCTTATCTGCAGTCTTTATCCGATAGGTCTCGCCGGGAATACTTCCGATAATCTCGCCAGTGATTATACTTCCGTCTTTGAGAAAGAGCTCATCCTCATACATACCCCTCTCTTCAAAACTTACCTTCCAGACATCCTCCATCTTGAAGACACGAATGGTCTCATCCTGTTTCTTCAGGGTGTAAGACTTCCCCGGCTCACTCTCGATGATCTCCCCTACAATCGAGGTTCCATCATGGAGGTATATTATATCTTCGCAGATGACATAGGAAGCAGGTAGTACCAACTGGAAGATAAAGCCAATCATAACTCCTTGAAGCCATCTATTCTTCATCTCTTTTAGGCTTTATGAGACTGTCCTTAAAATGTTCTATAGAAAGAAAATGTTCTATAGAAAGACCTGTATGAATTTATTATAAATTATACTGCAGACTCTGAGAAAAGCAAGAGTTTTTTAAGAGAGAGTTTGCCGAGGCTGGATGTTTTTGGACAGATGACTATTCTTTTAGAAAGGTGCAGGCCTAGTCTCTTACAATTGTCTTATAAACACAGGTGTACTTATCAGCACGATTTCGTTAAAAAACAGCCTAAAATAGGCTATGACTTTTGGAAAATCAAAGTTGGAAGCGTTGTATCGTAAAAAAATACCTTCTGGTTCTTCTGAAAGATGAAGACCTTGACTCTTTTTATAGGGCCTCTAAAGATCCTAAGTATTCTTTGAAAACCTCCAGAGAGATACTTAAAATATTACCCAGACCCTTTTGTTGTTGAAAGGCTACCCAAATCCAAGATTTTTTAACAAGTCATGATAGAAAATAATGTCGGCAGAAGAGAAAAGCTTTTTGGATTTAGGATGGTTCTAGCCGGGTATTATTTCTGAGGTTAAAAAGAGTTCTCTTTGGAGATACAGGACTATTAAAGAATTCTACCAGAAGGCGAAGACTCGGTTTTTCCCGTGAGCCTTGGCTTTGTAGAGGGCCTTATCTGCCCGGGCAATCAGCTCATCCTTAGTCTTAGCCTCCTCAGGATAGGTGGCAAGCCCAATACTGATGGTCAACTCTCCTTTTGGAAACCCAGCCTCTCCGTTGAGGCTGAGCTGAGCGATACTGCTCCTGACTCGATTGGCTAAGGTGTGGGCCTTCTGTTTACTGGCATTGGGCAGAATGATTCCAAATTCCTCCCCTCCATACCGGGCAACAAGATCCACCTGCCGCACCTGGTGGACGATGTTCTGGGCGACCATTTTGAGGAGTGTATCCCCAGCTTGATGACCATAGGTATCATTGTACATCTTAAAATTATCTACATCCGCCATAAGCAGTGAGACCTCTTGGGGGTAACGCTTAGCCCGTTCGATCTCTCGAGATAACATCTCATGGAAGTACCGATGATTATAAATACCTGTCAACCCATCGAGGATAGCCAATTGTTGTAACTTCTCTTCAGGCTGCTGATCAAAGGCATGATCCCTCTCTGCCCGCTCTATAATCAGTTTCAGTCTCTTTTTGTCGATGGGTCTGAGAAGGTAGTCATAGGCACCAGACTTCATCGCCTCTATCGTTACTTCCATAGCTGAATGGTCAGCCGTGACAATGACAAATAGTCTGGGCGTTATTTCCCGAGCCCACCTTACTATCTCAAGACTATCTGTCCCCTTCAGGACGGCAAAGAATGCCCAGAATCTTTCCCTAGTGAGTCTATCCAGGGCAAAGACCTCACTCTGGGTATAGTCGACCTCAAACTGAGGTTCGAGTACCCCCTTAAATATCTTAAAGTTGGCCTCTTCCTCTAAGACCAGGATTTTGGATTTCATCTCTCTTCTCTAAATTATACTGGATTTTTAGAAGATTGTCAATTTTTTATGGGAAGGGGTCTTTGGTTTAAGGGGTAATTTGCCGATAACTAACTTTGGGTAATCTTTTAATATAAGAAAGGAATCGAATGAATAAGAATGTCTTGAGAAGTGAGAGATATGGGAGTATCATTTTAATAAGTATTGGTCTCTCTATTTTAGGGATAATGGTCTACCTTGACATGCCTAAGATGTTCACCAGGGGGTATCTCCGAATCGATCACTGGGGTATAGGCGAGATCATCCGCCCTCTTGTTCTCGTCTTTGGATTCATGATTGTGGCCACTAGATATCTCTCCTGGCAAAATCGGAACTTTAAGAACGAACTTCAAAGGCTAAAACCCAAATATGACTCTATTCTAAAGGGGACCTTTAGGAAGAATCTGCCTTCAATACATGAGCTCAGGTGGGAACTTGCCTCGAAGATCAGCCGGTGTATCAGGTGGACTACTAAGCTGAAGTTATACGAAGACCTTTACGATATCTGTTTACTTCAAGGGATGTTGCAATTGGAGAAGGATCCAAAGGCAGTGGCAAGGACGGTCGAATGGCTCAGAGAACAAGGCTATCCGGAAAAAAAGAACTTGAATGTTTTTGAGGATAGGGCTAGGGAACTATCCAGGAGTGAGGTAAATCTCTTCAGATTCTTGGGAATGAGCTTGACTAAAGAGGGTAGATTTGTGGAGCCAAAAGGGAAGATCTTAATGAGGGTCCTAAGGCATGAATTCTATCAGGTTGATGACGTTCCCTCTTATCTTGAGAGGTTACAGAGTGAAGAGATGAGTAAGGAGGGAATATTGGGGGCTTTTGCCTCACTGGTTGTCTTCTGTCTCTTCTTTGGGGGAGGGGTTTTAGAGAAGATCTCTTCTTGGAGCTTGATGGGCGCAAAGAATCACTTCAAGAATAGTTGATTTTATAGAAGGTCTATTATAAAAAGGCAAGTACTTTGTGCTTGCCTTTTTTGCCTTGACGAGAGGATTTAAGTTATGGTATATTAAGTTAAGGTAGAGGTGAAAAGAGGAGAACCCTTGAAGATTCCTAAGACAACTGTTATCTTGATCTCGATAAATATTGTCTTCTTTGTGATTGTTATGGCTTTATCATTTGGCCAGTTGCGAGAAATAATCCGAATTGAGCAAAATCTCCGTCAACTAAATAGCCAGATGAATAAGATCGAGAAAGAGTTTATCAGCTTTAAGGAGGTAATGGAGGGAACTTCGGGATACATTAATGTTGGGGAAGCGAGAAGGGAGTTTGAGCGAACACTGAGAAAGAAGATTGAAGAAGGTAAGATCATTCCACCGGGGACACCCGAATATGAACGATGGTCTTCTCTTTATGCCCATTTCAAGACCCTCCAACAAGAATCTTTTCTAAAGAAAGAGACCTTCCTCTTTAACCGGTTGGGTTTTATCTCTAAGAGTCCCAAGCCATTACCGTTACTAGTCTCATCCTTTCTTCATTTAAATCTCTTTGCTCTATTCTTCAATCTTCTCTTTTTCTTTGTAGTTGGCCGGATCTTAGAGGAGCGGTGGGGAGAATATTTTCTTGCCCTCATCTATTTAGGAGGTGGCATCTTTAGCTCTCTAATCCATTGGACTCTCAATCCTTCCTGTGACATCCCAATTATAGGTAGTGGCAGCTCTGTCGCAATTTTGATGGGCATCTTTATTGCTGCTTACTACCGAGAAAAGATAAAACTATACTTTTTGGTTCCCTCTACCTTCCTCTTTGTTACCTGGTTAATCCAGGCCTTCTTTCAACCAATCTTCGAGCCATTGCCCCAGGTGGTCAAAGGGCAGGGGATTCTTGTTCCCTTGGTCACCCTCACTCTGGGGGTAGTGGTGGGGCTGGCTAAGACCGGTAAGCTTAGCCGGGCAACCCCTACCCAGAAACCGACCTCCCAGTATTACCGAATGATAGCTCAGGGGAATGAGCTTTTGGAATTGGCCAATTTTGATAAAGCCAAGTGGGTCTTTGAAAGGGTCCTCAAGAGAGAGCCAGACAACCTTGAGGCTCATGAAGGGTTGGCCAGAATACATCGCTACCGGAAGGAAGATAAGGAGGCTATCTCCGAATACAATCAGGTAGTGAGTCTTGCCTTGAAGAGGGGTGAAGGTGTCATAGAGAAGTATGAGGCTTTTAGGAAGGCGTATCCTGAAACTCTACTTGAACCGGAGAACGAGTATCGTGTAGCCCGTACCTTAGAGAAGAGTGAAAAGCTTGATGAGGCGATTGAGGTTTATAGAAAGGTTTCTGCTTCCTACCCCAAACACGAATTAGCCCCCCGAGCCCTATATGGGATAGGCAAGATTTACCTCAGATTGGATAGAAAGGAAGAGGCGGTAAACTCTTTAAGGGAGATTTTAAGACTCTATCCCCAGGTGGATTGGATCGATCAGGTAAAAGAAGATATCGAACGGGCAAAGGCTTTAGGTTATTAATTTAAGGATGGCAGAGATAAGATTGATTGCCTTAGATATGGATGGGACGATCCTTGCTCAAAATGTTATCATTCCACCGGCAAGAGAGGCCCTAGACCATCTTGTTGCGAAGGGGATTAGAGTAGCTATCGTTACTGGTAGGAAGTTAGAGGATGTCCAGAGGATATTGAAGGTTAATGACTTCTTGGATCATTATCCTCACGCGATCGCTTCTGAAGGGAGTTTTGTTCACCTCTTGAGAGATGGCTATTATCTACCTGATGATGAATGGAACGAGAAGAGGAAGAGCGATATTGAGATCCTGAGGATTTCAATTGGGGATAAGAGCTTTGAATTTGCAGACAAGGTTAAGGAGGTAGTAACGCCTATTAGTGAACTTATCGATTATGGGGTAATCTACTTTGCCTTTAAAACTAATGAAGATGCTGAAAAAGCAAGACTTATTTTAGATAATTTAACTATTTCCTTTAAATTAGCCAAGATCATCAGAAACCAGAGGTTTGTAGGTCTTACTATAGCCACTGGACTCAAAGGTGATTCCCTCTTGCGGATAGTGGAGGGCTATGGCTTGAGCAAAGATGAAGTTTTGGCTATAGGCGATTCACATAATGATGAGGATATGCTCTCCCAGGAGAAAGGATTTGCAGTTTCTACCACCTCGAATGCCGATCCAACAATCAAGGGTCTTGTCCTAAGCCGGGGAGGGTATGTTGCCTCAAGGCCTATAGGTGAAGGTGTAGTTGAGATCTTATCAGAATATTTTAAGGGTTTTTATGGAAGATAGATGGGCTATCTTTTGGTCTCTTTAATAATGATCTCTATCTTTACTCCATATAGGGTAGGGATGGCCTTTGAAGTTGAGATAGCCCCAGAGAGGATTTTACAAGGAGAGACCATTGCAGTAAGGATTTCTGAGGTTGATTCCCAGAAGACTTATAGGTGCTTCTTTAACGGTATTGAATATCCGGTTTATCCAAAGGAAGGAGGCGGACTGCGGGTTTTGATCGGACTTGCCTCTGATTTTAAGCCGGGGAAATACACTCTTGTAGTGGCTGAATATGACCAGGATGACACTAAAAGAAAGACCTTAGATCTCTGGGTTAATAAGGGAGATTTTCCTGTTCAGAAGGTCTGCTTTACTAAAGAGAAGAAAAGGTTGATAAAAGATCCAAAAAATGAGATCGAACGGAAGATGATTCGAGCAGCTCTTAAGACTAAAACCCCTCAGCAGTTATGGGAAGGAACTTTCCTTTGGCCAATCTCCGAAAAAATCTCTGGACCCTACGGTGCCAAAAGGATTGATGAAAAAGGAAATCCATACTGGATACATAAAGGGATAGACATTGCTGTAGAAGAAGGGAGGAGGGTTTTAGCGGCTAACTCTGGTCAGATAATCCTTGCCCGCAAGGACTTTAATCTCCATGGTGGAACTGTACTCATTGATCACGGCCAAGGAGTGATGAGTATCTATCTGCATCTGGATTCAATCCAGGTAGAAGAAGGCGAGAAGGTTTCTAAAGGCCAGGTGATCGCCCGGTCAGGTCAAACTGGTTTATGCACCGCTCCCCATCTCCACTTTGGGGTGTATGTTCATGGCGTGGCAGTCAATCCCACTTTATGGTTCAGGGTAGAATATTGAATTTTCTGTTAATTTTAGCTTTCCACCACACCGACTTTTTGCTTGACTCATCCATTTCTATAATCTATAATAACAAGTCAAGTTAGGAAGACAAAATCCTCCCTTGAAAAGATGTGAAAAGCATCTTTGTTACTCTTTACAAAATTGTCCCGAAATTAAAATCCCTATCATTCAAAGGTAAAACTGATGATGTTGATTTGTAATAACTGTGGTTCAAATGTTTTGGACAATATGGAGCATTGTCCAACCTGTCACACATTTGTCGGTTTCCCTAATGTCAGGGCTGCCGAAAGAAAAGAAGAAATTGATGCCCTCGAATCGCGATATCAACAGGCCATCAAAGCTGCAGAGGCAGATGGTTTTCATCAATGTCTCAAGAGTTTTGAAGATAGTATGAAAAAGACCTGCGCCGTTATTAATGTGGATCTTGATTATCTTCAACACTTTATCACAACTGATAAAGCACTCTATTCCAACTACAGTCTTCAGGTAAGAGGAGAGGTTAGAAAGCCTGCTATGGATCAAGATGACAAGGCCAGACGGACAGTAGAATCTATGCTATTTGGTAGCTATGCGGAAGAAATAAGATATGCTGCTTTGTCACTGGATGGTGCAGGTCTCAGGTCTTACGGCCCATACGCCATGAAGCTTAGGGAGATTGCTATAAGCAAAAGGGCCTCGCTGTTGGAGGATAACTCCTACCATTTTATCGAAAAACATAACATTCGATGTGGTAAACCGATCCCTGTGGGCTATATGTCTACCTGGCAAGAAAGATATAAGCTTGCGGTATCAAAACTGGCCGATCGAATATCTTCCGTGACTTCTGAAGAAGAATATGCCCGCATATTATTATTATTTAGTGGAGGTGACCGTAAAACAGACGATTACATTGAAATTCACATCTACGGGTCTTTCGATAACAGGGCCGTGGAATCGGTCAGGGGAAAGTCCTCTGCAGGAAAAAAACATGAACATGCCCTTCTTGCAACTGTAAAGGAATATCTCGTAAAGGCGGGGAAGGAGTGGATAGAGGAATGATTGAACAGGTTTTCATATCAGGCCAGATTGGCAAAGCCATATATGAAGAGGATAACAGACATTTTATCGTTGGGGTGGAAGATTATGAAAATCCAATAGAGTGCCGATACGGTGATATTTCCATGTTTTTCGATTGTGGTGCTGAATTTACTATCATCTCAAGTAAAGACATTGGCCTTTCAGATATCAGAAACAGCCTTGAATCCAGCAGACTGGCATATCGCGCCCTTTTCCTGGCAATCAGTGGTTTTGACGGTGAATTGAGTAACGAAATACGTTCACTCTCCATTGAAGCTGTAGAGGAATTGTTTCAGAATAAGTCCAGTTATGCCTTTGTGAGAGCCAGACTCTTAGGACGTCCTTTACCGGAAATGGCAGATATTAACGGGGCAATATTTCTGGCAGAGTCTGGCGACACCCCTATAATTAAATTACTTTACAAAGAAGTCCAGGCTTCTCAGAAAGCTGTTCAAGACCTCTTAGAGGTCTGGAAAAAAATAGCCCTAAAATTTTTTGATTCTTATGAAGAACAAGCCAGGGGTGAAAGAGCCCTGATAGAGATGGGGGTGTTTGCCGAGATTGTTACAGTTATGACTTCAGGAGATATTAAAGCCCTGGATTCAATAGCCATGAATTACGGTTTACAACCAGAATTCAAGAAAAAACTCCCAAAGGGTGTATTTATCATCAGAGATATAAAAACTCAACTATTAAACAGCAGCGGTTCTTCTTCTGTAACGACCGGTGGTAATGAAGAAAAGGAAGAAGAACCGGTAGAGGTCGACCCAATCCGGAGGTTAATCACTGGTTTTGTGAAGAAAAAATGGAAGGGAGAACGGAAACAATTAACGACCATTGAGATTAAAGACAGAGTGGACAGGCAGATCGATGCCATTAAAAAGCTTATCCACCGGGACAAAATGCACCAGGCCAGGAGATATCTTTACGATCTTATTAGATTCAATCTTAATCACGGCAAAAAAGAACATGTTGGTATGACCCTCTGTTCTCTAGCGAAAGTTGCCATGGATGTTCATAAACTTGAAATGGCTGATAAGCTGGTAGAATACGCCTTCCTGCTCGGGATTGAGGATATAGTTATCCGGAGCACAGGAGCCCAGTTATTGAAAGAGAAAGGTCAATTGGCTGAGGCACTCTCGGCCTATGATGAGATGATTAAGA
>DNCN01000122.1 GCA_003485015.1 bacterium | reverse complement strand
CACCTTTTAAAAATGCAATCCCTTGTTTTTCAAAGACTTATTCGATATGCTTAACTCCTAAAATGTGGATTTTGACGATTTTTGATGGATAGACTGCGGAATAGGGGCTAAAGAGACCTCTTTGGGCTTGAGAAGTTTTGCAACCAGAATTTAGGTGCCATCTTGAGCAGATTAAACCTTTCGGATAACCCACAAACAGCCGTTTTTCCCAGGATTATCTACTGGTTGGTTATATTGACGGCACAGATCTTGAGTTCAGGTATCTTTGCTATTGGGTCTAAGGCGGTGTTGGTAAGAACATTAGCGGCAGATTCGGCAAAATGGAAAGGAATAAAAACCTCTTTTGGAGCTACTATATCGGTTATTTTAGCCTTTATTTTAATCGAACCTCGTCTTGAGGAAACGACTACTGTATCTCCATCATTTATTCCAAAGGAGGTAGCATCCTGTTGGTTAATTTCAACATATCCCTCTTTACAAATTTCATCTAACCCTTTTGATCTACGTGTCATTGAGCCGCCATGATAGTGATAAAGCATCCTTCCTGTGGTCAAGCGGAATGGATATTCTTCATCTGGTTCTTCGGCTGGTGGACGATACTTTACCGGGTGAAACTTACCTTTGCCTCCAGCAAATTTGTCTTTATGTAAGAATTTTGTACCTGGGTGCGCTGGGTCAGGACAAGGCCATTGTAGTCCTCCCTCCCGTTCTAATCGTTCATAAGAGATACCACCGTAAGATGGGGTTAGTTTTGCTATCTCTTCCATAATTGATTTAGCATCATCATAATGCATCTTATATCCCATTATATTTGCCAGATCAACTATTATCGCACTATCAGTCTTGCTCTGTCCAATTGGGTTAATCGCCTGTCTGACTAATTGCACCCTTCGTTCGGTATTGGTAAAAGTTCCATCTTTTTCAGCAAAAGAGACAGCGGGCAGAACTACATCCGCTAATTTGGCTGTCTCTGTTAAAAAGATATCCTGAACGACTAAAAAGTCTAATGCCTTGAGTGCTTCTTCTGCCTGGATTAAGTCAGGAACAGAAAGCATTAGGTTCTCACCCATAATGTACATCGCCTTGATCTCTTTACCTGCTTTATTGAACATCTCCATCATTGTAAGACCTGGTGCCTCTGGTAACTTCACTCTCCATGCCTCTTCAAACTTAGCTCTTGTCTGAGGATCTATCACTTTTTGATACCCTGGCAGAACTGGGGGCAATGTTCCCATATCGCAAGCCCCCTGAACATTATTTTGTCCACGGAGAGGATTAACGCCGGTGCTTTCTCGGCCAATATTTCCAGTTAACATAGCTAAATTAGCAATTGAGAAGACATTATCCGTTCCACTGGTATGTTGGGTTACTCCCATTGAATAGATAATGCTTGCTTTATCTGCTGTAGCATAGATTCTTGCAGCCTTGATCAAGTCATCAGCTGGTATCCCAGTTATCTCTTCCGCCTTCTCAGGAGGATATTCCATAACAGTTGCTTTAAATTCATCAAATCCTTCACAGCGCTCCCCTATAAACTTCTCATCTAACAAATTCTCATTGATGATGACATACATCATACCGTTAAGCCAGGCTACATCGGTTCCACTTCTAAACCGAAGATACATATCAGCCCATTCGACCAGTTCTATGCGTCGGGGATCAACTACGATCAGTTTAGCACCCTTTTTTACTGCCTCTTTTATCTTCAAGGCAATTATTGGATGGCTCTCCGTAGTATTTGAGCCCGTAACTAAGATACAGTCAGCGTCTTTAATCTCATCGACGGAATTAGTCATTGCCCCTGAGCCAAAGGCTACTGCCAATCCAGCTACTGTGGAGGAGTGACAAAGACGGGCACAATGGTCAACATTATTTGTTCCAATTACTGCCCGCATAAACTTTTGGAAGAGGTAGTTCTCTTCATTAGTGCATTTGGCTGAAGCAATACCAGCTATTTTATCCGGTCCATACTTATCTTTTATCTCTTTAAATCTCTTAGCTACCAGACTAAGTGCTTCTTCCCAACTTGCTTCCCTGAATTTTGCCTCCTTGTTTTTATCTTCTATGTTTTGCCTTATTAGCGGTGTCTTCAATCTATCAGGGCTATTGATGAAATCAAACCCAAATCTTCCTTTAGCACAAAGTGCCAAGCCATTAACTACTCCATCAGTAGATGTAACCTTTATCACTTCATTATCTTTCACATTCAAGTCAAATATACAACCACAACCACAATATGGGCAAATGATGGTAACTTTCCTCAATTCCCACTCTCTTCCCCTAAAGCGGCGTACCTTTTCGGTCAAGGCCCCAACTGGACACACGGCCACACACTGACCACAAAAGGCACAATCTGTCTGTTGTAATGGACTATCATAAAAGGTAGCTACCTTAGTCTCAAATCCACGGCGACTAAAATCAAGAACATTAAGCATCTGTATCTCCTCACAAACCTTAACACACCTACCACAGAGGATACATTTGCTGTAATCTCGCTCTATAAATGGATTGGATGTATCAGGAGGATATTGAGTCTTTGCGCCTTCAAAACTGGTCGATGTTATTCCTAATTCATAGGCGTAATCCTGTAATCTGCATGCTCCATTCTTTTCGCAGGTTAAACAATCTAAAGGATGATTAGAAAGAAGTAGATCGATGATTAATCGGCGGGCTTCTATTACTCGTTCGGTATTGGTCTTAATATTCATTCCTTCGCTGACTAGATAGGAACAAGCAGCTACAAGTGACTTTGCGCCTTCTACCTCAACCACGCATATTCGGCAACTACTCAGTGGCGAAAGACTCTTATGATAGCATAGGTAGGGGATCTTTATCCCTATAGACTCGGCCGCCTCAAGAATAGTAGCCCCTTCTTTTGTTTTAACTTTCTTCTCGTCAATGATTAACTCTATCATTCAATTACTCCTTTTGCCCTCACTCTTTTATGACATCTCAAGCATCTTTTGGCTTCGTTAATTGCCATTTCATAAGTAAACTCTAACTTCACTCCGTCAAATCCCTCCACTCTCTCCTCTTCTTCTAAGGCAGACATGATATGCTCTCTTCTGGGCATAGTCTTTTTGTCTTTATCCAAAATGGTTCTTTCTGCTTTAGTAAGTATGTCCTTGCTCTCCTCACCATTATTCAGATATTTATCAATAGCTATAGCAGCTCTATTACCTGCGGCGATAGCTTCAATAGCAGTATTAGGACCCGTAACCACATCACCGCCTGCAAAGACATTTGGTAAATTAGTAACTTGAGTCTCTCTATCCACTTTTATAGTTCCAAGCTCAGTGAGTTCCACTTGACCATTTAAGAAATCAAGTCTCGCATCTTGACCTATAGCCAAGATAACCATATCTACATCCAAGAGAAACCTTGAATCTTCAATCGGCTCAGATATCCTTCGGCCACTCTTATCAAAAGATTCGCTTAACTCCATCCTGATACATTCGATACCTTTTACCCTTCCACCCTCAGAGATGATACGTGTAGGCGTTGTCAGAACCTCTATCTTTACCCCCTCATGTTCTGCATGCTCAATCTCTTCCATAATCGCTAACATCTCTCCTCTTGAGTGGTCATAGAGGATAGTTGTTTCTTCAGCGCCAAGGCTAATACATATCCTGGCTGCACTAATAGCTGCATTACCACCACCGATTATAGCTACCCTCTTACCTATCTCAATTGGATTGCCAAGATTGACATCACGCAGAAACTCTAATGCAGATATTACCCCAGTTGCCTCTTCTCCTTCAAT
The DNA here is from genome assembly GCA_003485015.1 of bacterium. Lineage (GTDB taxonomy): Bacteria > UBA9089 > UBA9089 > UBA9089 > UBA9089 > UBA9089. The sequence goes on along the minus strand of DNCN01000122.1, from coordinate 3,219 downwards.
TTCCATCCTTTTGCTAATACTTGCCCCAACTCCTATAAAGATGGTGTTATAGTCTTTCAGAAGTTCAGAAAATTCCACATCCTTACCCACCTCTGTTTTTCTCTTTATTTCTATGCCTAAGGCAGTAATATCGTCTATTTCCAATTTGAGTATCTTTTTAGGCAGGCGGTAATTGGGGATACCAATAGCAAGCAGTCCACCCAGTGCTTCCATTGCTTCAAATATAGTTACTCTGTAACCTCGTCTGGCAAGATAATATGCACAAGTCAATCCAGCAGGACCTGCTCCAATGACAGCAATCTTTTCTGGTCGATGGAGTTCTATTTTTGGCATAGGCTTTTTGAGCTCCAACCCTGTTTCATGGTAAGCTACAAATCGTTTTAATGCACGTAAAGCTATGGGTTTATCAATCTCATCCCTTTTACATTTAGTTTCACAAGGATAATCACAGATATGGCCACAGATGGAAGGAAAGGGATTACGTTCCTTAGTTAATTTTAAGGCTTCTTCAAATCGTCCTTGGGCGATCAGAGCAACATAACTATGCACCTTTATATTTACTGGACAGGTATCTGAACAGGGAGCCGTATAAAGCTTGCTGCAGACATAAGAAGGGCACCTCTTCTCTTTAATATGCAACAGGTACTCATCTCTAAAATGTTCAATAGTAGAGAGTACTGGATTGGGGGCAGTTTTGCCTAATTCACAAAGGGCAGAGTCTTTGACAACATTGGATATCTTTATCAAGGCCTCTATGTCTTTCTCTTTGCCATCTCCCTCGGTGATTCTAGTCAAAATCTCCAGCATTCTTTTAGTGCCTATGCGACAAGGGGTACATTTTCCGCAGGATTCACTCTGGATGAATTCAAGAAAGAAACGGGCAATCTCTACTATACAGTTAGTTTCGTCCATAACAATCATCCCACCAGAGCCCATCATTGCCCCAGCTGCAACCAATGTATCGTAATCTATGGGCAGATTTAATTCTGATAGACAACCACCAGAAGGACCACCTAACTGTACTGCTTTAAACTTTCTACCCTTCTGAATGCCACCACCAATATCAAAGATGACCTCCCGCAGTGTGATTCCCATGGGTACTTCTATAAGACCGGTATTATTTACCTTACCCGCGAGGGCGAATATCTTTGTACCTTTGGATCCTTCAGTACCAATTCTGGCATAGTCCTTGCCACCATTTAAGATAATGTAGGGAATATTGGCGAATGTCTCTACATTGTTGATGGTAGTAGGTTTACCCCAAAGTCCAAACTCGACAGGGAATGGTGGCCTAGGCCTTGGCATACCCCGTCTTCCTTCAATAGAAGCTATCAAGGCTGTCTCTTCGCCACAGACAAAGGCTCCTACCCCTTCTTTGACCTTTAAATGAAAGTCAAAATCTGTCCCTAAAACACTATCCCCCAATAGACCTAATTCTTCTGCCTGTCTAATGGCTATTTTGACGTATTTAGTTGCCAAAGGATATTCTGCTCGAACATAGATGTATCCCTCAGTCGAACCGATGGCATAGCCAGCTATAAGCATACCTTCCAGGATAAGGTGAGGATTTCCTTCAAGCAGAGACCTATCCATAAAAGCCCCTGGATCACCTTCATCAGCATTACAGATAAGATATTTAGGCGAGTCTTTCACCTCACGACATAAACTCCATTTTAACCCCGTAGGAAAACCTCCCCCTCCTCTACCTCGTAGGCCAGACCTTTTGACCTCCTCAATCACTTCTTCAGCATTCATAGAAGTAAGTACTTTACTTAAGGCAGAATAACCACCTTGCCCAATATAATGATCAATCTGGGTGGGGGCAATTGAACCACTGGGACCCAGAATTATCCTTTTTTGTTTCTTATAAAATGGAATATCTTCTTCATATACAATCTTTTTTCCCGTCAGTGGGTCCTCATATAGGAGACGTTCAACAATTTCACCTTTTATAATTGTTTGTAAAATAATCTCATCTATATCCTCAATAGCTACTCGCTGATAGAAGATCCTCTGGGGCAAGATTACTACAATTGGTCCTCTTTCGCAAAAGCCTCGACAACCAGTTCCTATCACCTCCACCTTATATTCCAATTCTTGCTCTTTAATCTTTTCAATAAAAGTACCTATTACCCCTTCTGCTCCAAATGCAATACATCCAGTTCCTCCACAAACAGTAATATGGATCTTATTAGGATCCTTTGATTGAATGATCGACTCTCGATATTTACTTAGCTCTTCTGGTGATTTCAGCTTTCTCATGTAACTCCTTCCATAAGTTTTGAATTTTGGATAGATAGGCTCAGGATCAGAAGCCGGGGATGCTCTTAAACCCTGTAAGTTATTCTTCTCTATATCGACGTAAGATAGTAGCTGCTTTTTGAGGAGTCATCTTTCCAAAATAGTCTTTATTAATCATCATTATTGGTGCGAGAGCGCATGCCCCAAGACAAGATACTGTCTCAAGGGTGAATCTAAGGTCTTGGGAAGTCTCTCCTTCTTCAAGTCCAGTAATGTTTTTGATAGCTGAGAGCACCTTCTTTGCTCCCTGAATATGACAGGCTGTTCCTCGACATACCCGAATAGTATATTTTCCATAAGGCGCTAAATAGAACTGGGCATAGAACGTGGCAACGCCATAAACTCTACTTACAGGAATTTTTAGATCTTTGGCAATCCTTACCATTACGTCTTTTGGCAGATAGCCGAATCCTTCTTGGACTTCCTGTAAAATGGGAATCAATGCCCCCTTGGTATCTTTGTATTTTGAGAGTATTTCGTCTAACTTATCCATGGGTCACCCTCCCTCTTTTTACGGTTTGATGGGTTATTAAGCGATGGATATTGTTCTTATACATCAGTTTACATGCCTTTTTCAAATCTTCCTCTCGATTTACGGTTATGGCAGGAACACTCATTATCTCCTTTACTTTTATCTTATCCAAATCATCTTCTCCCTCTTCAGAGGTAATAGTCCCCCCACTGGCATCATTGTCTGCTAATATTCTTGCTGTCTCTCTAACCGAGGCATCCTGTGAAATGGCAATTACTCCTCAAGTTATGACATCTTTAACCTTCAGATTCTCCATCTTTATCACCCCATCTATTTTAATTGATATGGGGTATAATTATACTAGATTGGGTAGGTTTGTCAAGATAAAAGCGAGAGCTCCAAGTTACACTACAAACTACTAAGTGTATGCTCTCGGATAATCTGAG
>DNCN01000139.1 GCA_003485015.1 bacterium | reverse complement strand
GGGACACCCATTTTAGCGAGTCGTTGTTCGGTTTTTGGTGCTTGGGATTTGATGCTTTATCTTGAAGCTCCTTGCTTCTGCAAATAATCTGTGAAATCTGTGGATAAATTAAGTTTCTTATTCTAAAATCATTCCCCCCTGTCTCTGCGGTGAACTATTACTGTTCTTCTATTTGAGAAGGGGTAAAGTATACCGTATAAAATGGAACATTACCGGTGCACTGAGGGTAAAGCCATCGAAGACATCCAACACTCCGCCGTGGCCAGGGATAAGGTTACCTGAGTCCTTTACCCCAAAATCTCTTTTAATGATTGATTCAACGATGTCTCCCAATTGGGCAGAGACCCCTAAAAGAAGGCCGAGTGTGAGGAGTTGACGAGGGGAGAATGCAGGTATCATATAAGACCCGCCAATAATCGAGACTAAGATCGCAGCTATTAAACCGCCAATGGCTCCTTCAAAGGACTTTTTAGGACTTATCTTGGGTATGAGTTTATGCCTTCCGATGAGGCTACCTACCAGATAGGCACTAATGTCGATACCCCAGGTGATAGCGAAACACATAAAGAGATAATGTTGTCCATTTTCTAGATTCCTCAACCAGATGAGGTGAGAGAACGTCCAACCAAGATAGATGACACCAGCCAGAGAGATAGCTAGACTTCCTGCCATCCTTCCCTTTCCATAAGACCTACCGAGAAGATAAAGGATAACCCCAAGAGAAATGATGAATCCATCAAAGGCTAGTCCAGAATTAAAGCCCATCCCACTTATAACAATAACAAATCCTCCCAAGAGCATGCCGAGATACCGGTAAGCCTTAAAGCCCCTTTTCTCGACCAGACTATAAAATTCTGAGAAGGCTAGGATTATAACGGCAGTAATGAAGACCAGAAATGGGATACTGGTTGGTGAGAGAATGGCATAGATGAGAAAGGGCGCAAAGAGAAGACCACTTATCAGTCGATAGCAGAATGATTTCATTATTCTTCCTCTACTCGGCCAAACCTTCTTTTGCGCCGTTGGTAGTCAATTAAGGCTGATAGTAACTCCCGACGACTAAAATCTGGCCAGAGGACCTCACTCACCCAGATCTCAGTGTAGGCTATCTCCCAAAGGAGAAAATTGCTCACCCTTAGTTCCCCGCTCGTTCTAATTAAGAGGTCTGGATCTGGCAACTGACTGTTATATAAATAATTACTAAATAATTCTTCGTTAATCTCTTTAGGGTGAAGATCTCCGTTCAATATGTCCTGAGCCAATCTTCGAATCCCATCCACGATCTCACTCCGCCCACTGTAGTTTAGGGCAAGATTCAGAATAAGCCCCTCATTTCTTGAAGTGAGCTCTATCGCTCTATCCAACTCTCTTCTTACACTTTCTGGCAATTCATTCAGCCGCCCCATAGCCATAAGTCTTACTCTATTTTCATTCAACTCATTGATCTCCTTAGCTATCACCTTCTCCAACAGGCTCATTAAGCCTTCAACCTGTTTCCTTGGCCTGGCCCAATTCTCAGTGGAGAAGGTATAAAGGGTCAAGATCGGTATCTTCAACTCGGCGCAGGCCTTAACTACTCTCCTCACTGCTTCAACCCCAGCCCGATGCCCTTCAATCCGTGGAAGCCTTTTCTCCTTTGCCCAACGACCATTGCCATCCATAATGATGGCAATATGTTTGGGAATCTTGGTCATATCTACAAGCTGAACCAGTTCCTCTTCTTCCATTATAGTTTCCTTTTAAACCCTAGATGAACAAAAAGGTACGGGGCTTAAGAAGAAACTTCCCTCCTCGTACCTTTCTGATTTCTCTCCGTTTTCTTCTATTCTTCTTCTCTTATTCTTCGACGATGGCTCCAGTTGGACAGGCCTCAACACAATTACCACATTCGGTGCAATTCTCAGAGTTAATAGAGTACTTCTCCTCGCCTTCCTCAATGGCTTCACTGGGACATTCCTCAAGGCAGGCCCCACACGCCACACACTCATCAGTGATTACATAAGCCATATCTTCCACCCCCTTCTCAAGCCATTACCGCAAAAAAATTTATTTGGAATCAAGGCTCGAATCAAGATTGGATAAGCTCATTCAATCCTACCGAAGATCCAAAACCTCGATCGCCGCTCTGTTGCAGAACTCTTCTCAAACTTCCAAGATCTCCTTCTCCTTAGTGGCTAACACCTTTTCTACCTTGTCAATAAATTCGTCGGTCATCTTTTGCATCTTCTCTTTAGTCTTAAAAGCCTCGTCTTCCGAAACCTTGTGTTCATCCTCTAAAGTCTTAATGGTATGGTTAGCATCCCGCCGAATATTCCGAATAGCCACCCGACTCTCTTCCGCCCTCTTCCTGATGAGCTTATCCAGCTCCTTACGGCGTTCCTCGGTCAGGGGAGGGATATTGATCCGGATAAGATTGCCATCGGTGGTTGGAGTAAAACCCAGATTTGAACGATAGATAGCCTTCATTATTGGATCTATTGAATTCTTGTCCCAGGGATGGATGATTAAAAGATGACCCTCGGAGACGCTGATAGAAGATAGCTGGTTTAAAGGAACTACCGAGTTATAATATTCAACCTGGATATGATTGATTAGACTGGGAGAGGCCCGTCCAGTATGAATGGTAGCAAATTCGTGCTTCATTACCTCTAGGGCCTTCTCCATTCTACTCTTAGCATTATCTAAGATGTCTTTTAGCAAGAGTTCTCTCCTCCTAATTGTCTTTCAGCGATCTTTAATGACTGTCCCGATTTTCTCACCCATGATTACCCCTCTAAAATTTCCAGGTATCTTCTGGTTGAAGACGATGATGGGGATGTTATTCTCTTTACATAAGGAAATGGCTGTTGCATCCATCACCTTCAATTCCTTGGAGAGAATATCTAAATAAGTCAGCTTATCAAACTTCACCGCTGTCTGATCCCCCATCGGATCAGCCGAGTAGACACCATCAACCTTGGTTGCTTTAAGGATTACCTCTGTGCCAATTTCGGCTGCCCGCAAGGCCGCAGCCGTATCTGTTGAAAAGAAAGGGTTGCCTGTGCCAGCGGCAAAGATAACCACTCTACCTTTTTCCATATGTCTTATCGCCCGCCTTCTAATATAGGGCTCAGCCACCTTTATCATCTCAATAGCACTCATCACCCTGGTGAAGGCTCCTTCCTTCTCTAAGGCATCTTGGAGAGCCAGGGCATTCACCACTGTGGCCAACATCCCCATATAGTCAGCCAATGAACGATCCATTCCTTTGCCTGAGGCAGATAACCCCCGGAAGATATTCCCTCCCCCAACCGAAATGGCTATCTCTACCCCCAGGGCTTTTACTTCTATTATCTCTTTCGAGATAGATTGGATGGCAGTAGAATCAATTCCGTAATCCTGATCACCCTGAAGAATCTCTCCTGAAAGCTTAAGAAGAACTCGCTTGTACTTTACTTCTCTATGCAAAACTCTTCCTTGAAAACTTAACTTTAACCAATCTCATATCTTGTAAATCGAGTGATCGAGATATTCTCGCCAAGTTTAGCTACTACCTCTTGGATGAGATTTTGGACCTTTATCTTCTCATCACGGATGAATGGCTGTTCTAAAAGGCACACCTCTTCAAAATATTTCCTTAATCTCCCCTCAGCCATCTTTTCTAAGATTTGCTCTGGCTTACCAGAGGTCTTGGCTTGATTCATGTAAATCTCTTTTTCTCTCTCCACCACCTCCTCGGGAACATCACCCTCAGAAAGATAGAGTGGTGAGCTTGCGGCTATCTGCATGGCCAGATTCTTCCCCAGATCTTTAAATTCATCTGTTTTAGCTACAAAGTCCGTTTCACAACCTAGTTCAAGGAGCACGCCAATCTTTGAATTGAGGTGGATATAGGAGAAGATGGCTCCCTCCTTAGTTATACGTCCAAGTTTTTTGACCGCCTTTGCCTTCCCTTTAACCCGCAAGATTTCGATTGCCTTTTCCAGATTGCCTCCTCCTTCTGCTAAGGCCTTTTTACAGTCCATCATCCCCACACCTGTTCTCTTTCTTAACTCTTTGACTAAAGAAGCAGGGATACTCATGAGATTACCTCGCTCTCTTCCACCATTTTCTTATCAATCAATAATTCCTCTTCTTCGGCCTCTTCTATAGGGGGAAGATTGGCAACCATCTGTGACAATAATTCCTCAGAAATAGAGGTGTCCACTTTAGCAAACTCCTCTACTCCTACCTCTTGCTCTATCTTACCCTCCTCTTTTATAGCGATCTCTTTCCTAATCTGAACCCCCTCACAGACGGCATCAGCTATAGCATGAGCGATCAACTTAATTGCTCGAATAGCATCATCATTTCCTGGGATAGGATAGTCTACCTCATCGGGGTCACTATTGGTATCCAGAATGGCCACCACTGGAATCCTTACTTTTCTAGCCTCATTAATAGCTATCTTCTCTTTCTCTGTATCAATAACAAATAGTGCACCTGGGAGAGACTGCATCTCTTTGATTCCACCTACTAATCCTTCAAGCCTTCCCTTCTCATCTCTAAGTTTCTTAGCCTCTTTCTTCGAGAATCCCTCTATATCTCCTTCCTCTTCCATGCGTTCAAGTTCTTTAAGCCTTGAGACGCTCTTCCTTATTATTTGGAAGTTGGTTAAAGTTCCCCCCAGCCAGCGCTGGTTCACATAGAGCATCCCACAGCGAATAGCTTCTTCTTTAACTGTCCCTTGGGCCTGAGGTTTTGTGCCCACAAAGATAATGGATTTATTCTGGGAGATCACCTCTCGAATGAAGCTATAGGCCTTCTTCAGTCCTTTCAAGGCCTTTTGGAGGTCAATAATATGTATGTTATTCCGCTCGGTGAATATATACTGAGCCATTTTTGGATTCCATCGTTGAGTCTGATGGCCAAAGTGTACTCCAGCCTCTAAGAGTTGTTTTATGGTAACGTTAATCATTATCCTCCTTTTAGGAACAGAATATAGGATTCCTCTCTTTCAACAAATTCATTACCTTATACCACAAAGGATTGCTCTGTGTCAAGAAAAATTTCCTTGAAATCCTCCCTTGTTTATGATAACATTTCAGGTTAACTAACCACTGGTTTGATTAAGTTCATCTAGGAAAGGAGTAGATGAATGCACTTATCGAGTTTGATAAAGAAAGAGCTTGTCTTACTTGAGCTTAAGGCACAGAATAAGGAAGAGGTTATCAGAGAGATGGCAGAACTTATTTCAAAGGATAAGCGAATCAAAGATAAAGATAGACTTATTCAGGCGATGTTTGAACGGGAGGAACTGGGGACAACTGGAATTGGTAATGGTCTGGCTATTCCCCATGCCAGGACAGATGCGGTTAAGGATATTGTGATTGCTTTTGCTAAATCTAAGGAGGGGGCCGATTTCGAGAGTATGGACAAAAAACCGGCAAACCTCTTCTTTATGGTTGTCGGACCCCAAGAGAAGAATAAGGAATATCTGAGGGTTATGTCGATCTTAGCCCGCCTCTTCTCTAAAGAGGAGAATCGTCAGACTCTTATGAGGGCTACTACCCCTAAAGAGATAATAAAATCAGTGGCTAAAATGGAAGAGGAGGAGAATTTGGGATGATGAAGGTTAGGGACTTCATGTCCCCTAATCCCATTGCGGTCTCTACCTCAAACACCTTTAGGGAGGTAGTAGAACTCTTCTATAGGCACCGTTTCGATATCTTTCCAGTAGTCGATGAAAAAAAGCATCTTATGGGGATCATCTCAAAGACTGATCTAATAGGAGTCTTTGTTCCTGAATATTTCAATCTATTGGATAACTTTTCCTTTGTTAAGGACTTTGGGGCACTGGAGATCAATAAAGAGACAATTGAGCTGATAGAGCACCTTTTCCTGGTGGAAGATCTCATGGTCTCAAGGGTAGTCACTGTGGACGAAGAGACAACCTTATTTACGGCTATTGCCCTGATGCGAAACAATCAGATAAAATGTCTTCCAGTCTTAAGAGAAGATAAGCTTGTTGGTATCATCTCACAAACAGACATCCTAAAGGCCCTCCTTAGGGAATGAGTGAAGGAAGTTTGATTATTAATCAGCTAGTAGCCGGAGTGATATTCGGTGCCACTCTTATTCTCATCCTTTCTGAGAGGCTCCATCGGGTCATTGCTGCAATGAGCGGTGCTGCTCTAATGGTCATCTTGGGAATGAAGTTCGGTTTCTATTCGCCAGATGAGGCTATGGCCGCAGTTGACTTCAACACCCTTGGCCTTTTAATCGGGATGATGATTATTGTTGCCCATCTGAAGAGAACAGGTCTCTTCAATTTTCTGGCCATAAAGAGCGCCAAAGTAGCCAAGGGTAATCCCCGCTACCTACTCGCCACCTTAGGGATAGCCACTGCTTTCGTTTCGATGTTCCTAGACAATGTAACCACCATCATCCTTATGGCACCCATTACCATTTTGATGGCTGATGCACTAGGTATCTCACCCTTACCTTTTTTGATGACCGAAACACTTCTATCCAACATTGGTGGAGTAGGGACTTTGATCGGAGATCCGCCTAATATCATCATTGGCTCATCTGCTGGGCTGGGATTCAATGACTTTATTATCCACCTTATGCCTCTGGCGATAGTTACTATAGGAGGATCGTTACTAACACTAAATCTAGTCTTCAACAAAGAACTGAAAATAAAACCCAAAAATATCAGACATATCTTGTCTCTGGATGAATATGAAGCCATAAGGTCAGCCAGGGGTCTAAAGAGGTGTCTTGTCGTTTTGGGTGGGGTCATCCTGCTCTTCTTCTTCCATCAACAGCTGGAGATACCTTCCTCCTTTGTAGCTCTTATAGGAGCTAGCATAATACTCCTCTTCATCAGGCCTGACCCTGAAGAGATATTAAAAGATGTAGACTGGTCGGTTGTCTTCTTCTTTACGGCCCTGTTTGTCCTTGTTGGTGGGATTGAACGCACTGGGATACTTACTTTGATTAGGTCAAAGGTGGAGTTCCTTGGCACTACAAGAATGGTTCTATCCTCACTGCTTCTCCTCTGGATCTCAGCCCTTTCTTCAAGCATAATAGGCAACATCCCATTTACGATGATAATGACTCCTATCATTAAGCATATCGCCACTGGGGGAGCAAATGTCAATCCTCTCTGGTGGTCTTTAGCATTGGGTGTCGGCTTTGGGGGGAATGGCACCCCCATTGGTGCTACAGTTAATGTGATGGCTATCTCTCTGAGCGAAAAGACAAAGTACCCTATTAGCTCTAAGGAGTGGATAAAGATTGGAAGTACAGTTACACTTACCTCTCTGACTATAGCTACCCTCTTTTTGGCCTTCCTTCCGGCACTCTTTAAATAATGGCACCCTTGAAAAACCAGACCATCTTATCTATTTTGAAGGAGACGGCAATGAAGTGGATTTCAGTTATCCTGCTGATTTTCTTACCCTTTACTGGTTGTGCCCGTGTTCAGACCGGACTCAACAGAACAGAACGTCTGCTTATTGGAACTGAGCAGGAAGTTGAGATTGGTAAGTCTGTAGCCAAAAATGTTGAGGAGAAGTATAAAATTCTCAATGATCCTGCCATTATCTCTTATATTAACGAGGTTGGACAGCAAGTGGCTGCGAAATCATTCCGTCAGGATGTTAAGTACCACTTTAAGGTTTTGGACGATGAGAATATCAATGCCTTGGCCTGTCCGGGTGGGTTCATCTATATCTTTGGTGGGGCTCTTGCGGCTATGGAGAATGAGGCGCAACTTGCTTTTGTTCTTGGTCATGAAATTGCTCATGTTTCAGCACGGCATTCTGCCAAAAAGATCCAGAAGGTTTTAGGGGTTACTCTCTTAGCCCGTCTCATCCTAAAAGAAGATGATGAAACTTTATGTCAGATAGTCAATCTGGCTACTAATCTTCTCTTCTTAGGCTATAGCCGCCGGGACGAATTCGAGGCCGATGAATTGGGAGTCTACTTTGTCCATGAGGCCAACTACGATCCTCAAGGTGGAATTGAGTTCTTTGAGATCTTAAAGAAGATCCAGAAGAGAGAACCATCTCGAATAGAGGTTCTATTCTCTTCCCATCCCTCCTCCTCTGATCGTATCAACCAGATCAGAGGTCAGATAGAGAGGCTTCCCAAGAAGGAAGGACTGGAGATTGGTGAGAATAGATTTAGGGAGATGACAAGAGGACTACGAGGGAGATACCAGAAGGGTAGTGAAAGATAGGCAACTCTACTTAACCTCAAAGAGGTCTAAAAAGAATGTCTATCTTGTGTCTGATAGGTCTTCTCTTGCCGATTTCTTTAACTTGGCATGGGCGGCGGCTAAACGTGCGATGGGGACTCGATAAGGAGAGCAACTGACATAGTCCAGGCCTACCTGGTGGCAGAACTCAATCGATGAAGGATCCCCTCCATGTTCGCCACAGATACCTATCTTAAGATGGGGTCTAACCTTCCTTCCCTTCTCTACGGCCATCCTGACAAGCTCTCCTACTCCTTCGCGATCGAGCACAGCAAAAGGATTATCCTCTAAGATCTTCTTATCTACATACTGAAAGAGGAACTTCCCCTCGGCATCGTCTCGAGAAAACCCAAAGACAGTCTGGGTAAGGTCATTCGTCCCAAAACTGAAGAATTCGGCCTCAGTCGCTATCTCATCAGCGGTGATACATGCCCGTGGAAGTTCAATCATGGTGCCAATAAAGTAATCCAGGTTAACCCCAATTGAGTTCACTATCTCCTGGGCAATCCTTTGGGTGTCCTCTTTCAATACCTTCAATTCATTGACATGTCCTACCAAAGGAATCATCACCTCTGGTTTAACATGATAGCCCTCCTTTACTAGCTCACAGGCAGCCTCAAAGATGGCCCTAACCTGCATCTGGTAGATCTCGGGCATGATAATACCAAGGCGACATCCCCGATTACCCAGCATAGGATTGAATTCTTTAAGGTCTTCGGTCTTTCTAGCAATCTCCTTCTTTGGAACCCCTATCTTTCTGGACAGCCTCTCCACTTCCTCCTCAGTCTTGGGCAGGAACTCATGGAGTGGAGGATCAAGAAGCCTTATGGTCACCGGTAATCCCTCCATAGCCTTAAGGATATCCTTAAAGTCTTGCTTCTGCATGGGAAGAAGCTTATCCAGGGTTGATCTTCTCGTCTCTTCATCCTTGGCCAGAATCATAGCCTGCATAATCGGTAACCTCTCCTCACCAAAGAACATATGTTCTGTCCGACAGAGACCAATCCCCTCAGCGCCAAAGTCTCGAGCTCTCTTTGCATCCTCAGGTGTATCGGCATTGGCACGTACTCCAAGGCTTCTAATTTCATCTGCCCAAGACAAGAAGGTGAGCATCTCTGGAGTCAGCTCAGGCTCAATAGTGGGAACTTCTTCTAAGATTACCTCACCTGTTCCCCCATCTATGGTGATCACATCCCCTTCTTTAACTACTAAGTCTTTTACCCTGAACTCCTTAGCCTCTTCATTGACCGAGATAGCCTCGCAGCCAGCCACACAGCACTTGCCCATTCCTCGGGCAACCACGGCCGCATGGGAGGTCATTCCACCCCGTGAGGTCAAGATTCCTTGGGCAACGGCCATACCATGGATATCATCAGGTGAGGTCTCGGTCCGGACCAGAATCACCCTGTGACCTTCGTGGTTCCACTCGCAGGCATCGTCAGGGGTAAAGACGACCTTTCCTGAAGCAGCCCCTGGGGAAGCGGCTAAGCCACAGGCGATCACCTCTTTCTTGGCTGAGGGATCGATCTGGCGGTGGAGGAGTTGGTCGAGCTGATTAGCCTCTATCCGGAGGAGGGCTTCCTCTTTAGAGATGAGACCCTCATTGGTCATATCCACAGCTATCTTTATCGCAGCCTTGGTGGTGCGCTTGCCTGTCCTTGTCTGGAGCATGAAGAGTCTGCCATCTTCGATAGTGAATTCGATATCCTGCATATCCCGATAATGGGCCTCTAATTTCTGGTAGATATCCATCAATTGTCCGTAGGCCTCTGGTAATTCTTCTTTCAGTCTGGATATGGGGTTAGGGGTCCTAATACCTGCTACCACATCTTCCCCCTGGGCATTGAGGAGATACTCCCCATAGAACTTCTTCTTGCCAAGAGCTGGATCACGGGTAAAGGCCACCCCTGTCCCTGAGTTTTGACCCATATTTCCAAAGACCATTGCCTGGATGGTTACTGCGGTGCCTAGGTCATCTGGGATATTGTTTAGCTTACGATAGGTGATCGCTCGAGGATTGTCCCATGAATCGAAGACAGCGATTATCGTCATCTTCAACTGTTCCCTGGGATCCTGGGGAATCTCGATGCCCTTAACCTCTTTTACCTCTTCTTTGTATCTTTCGACTAAATGGGCTAGATCATCGGCATCGAGTTCTGTATCCAGTCTTACCCCCTTTACTCTTTTTATCTCCTTTAAAACTACTTCAAAGTCCTTATGTTCCATCCCTAAGACGATACTTCCAAACATCTGGATAAAACGGCGATAGGAGTCATAGGCCATACGCCTGTTTGAGGTCTTATGGGTTAATCCAACGAGTGTCTGGTCATTTAGACCAAGGTTTAGAACGGTATCCATCATCCCTGGCATCGAAAACTTAGCACCAGAACGGACTGAGAGCAGAAGAGGGTTCTCTGGATCCCCAAAGCCCTTGCCCATACTCTTTTCAACCATAGAGAGGTTGGCCTCAATCTCTTCCTCCAACCCAGGTGGGTAGGCCTTATGGGTCTGGTAGTATCGGCAGGCCTCGGTAGTAATGGTAAAGCCTGGGGGAACAGGAACACCAGTATTGGTCATCTCTGCCAGACCTGCGCCCTTGCCACCCAAGAGGTCTTTCATGTCTTTATTACCCTCAGCCTTCCCATCTCCAAAGAAATAGACGAATTTCTTCTTCATACCCTTCCTCCCTTTAGCTCAGTAAATCACCTCTTTATATTTAAAGTATTCCTTTATAAAAGATTCGTTAAGTTGAATTTTTACTCTCCAAGTTTGAAATTACTAAGGTATTCTCTGATGGTGCCATCTCTAGGTGACAGTGATGGAGAAGTTTCATACCTAGAAAAGAGGCTTCTACTCCTATACTCAATACTGACACCCTTCGATTTTGACCAAACCAGTCCAAAAAGCCACTATATACCTCAGTTGGCACTAATTCGCCATTAGGCGTATTATAAACGGTCACCCCCATCAAACTCAACCCAAAATCTTCTATCTTTTTAATGGGTAACATCAAAGCACCAGTAAATGACGTATTTACAATTACACCTGACTCTCTAAACCCATTTATAGAGATATCAACCCTTGGCCTCTCCTCACTAAAGTACCCTTTCAATTGATTCATAACTAAAAAGCTCCTATAAAATGTGTTGCCGGATACCCTACCCTCAGAAAACAGAAGGTTTTAT
>DNCN01000074.1 GCA_003485015.1 bacterium | reverse complement strand
ACTAAATTGCAGATGATCCTTAGATGAAGCAATTGAGTCAATACCAGATGGGAAGATAAGAAACTTTTATAGAATGGCTAAATTAGTTGCATTAAGTGATGAAGCTCGGAGAAGAAGAAACCTTTCCAGTGCTTTTTTGAAGAACCTTGAACTTATGATAGCCTCTGTTAAGGATTATGTTGATATTAAAAAGAAGATCAATCTAAATTTAGGAAGAATGGATATGAGGGTTGGGGATGCAAGGAGGTTGTCTTTAGAATCCGAAAGTATCGATGGTATAGTGACCCCTCCTCCTTATTCTATTGCTTTGGATTATGTCGCAAATGATGCACATGCCTTAAAAGCATTGGGTTATGATTTGCCTGAAATCAGAGAAGAGTTTATTGGAGTGAGGGGTACGGGACAAGTAAAGATTGATTTGTATAATGAAGATATGAAAGAAAGCCTGAAAGAGATGTTCAGGGTGTTAAAGCCCAATAGATATGCCGTAATAGTTATTGGCAATGCAACTTATCTCAGTAACGAAATAAGAACAATAGAATCTACCGTATCTTATGCCCAAAAAATAGGATTTGATCTGGTTACGAATATAGATAAAATTATCTTTGGGCTTTATAATGTGATGCAGAAAGAGAATATATTAATATTTAAAAAAAAGAATGCGATAAAAGTGCATAATCAGGAACAGTACATCAAGCAACTTGAAGAGGTGATTGGTAAATTCTTAGAACCATTTACCACACTTAACCTCTGACTGCCCGTAAAAATAGTCCGATTCCCGAAATCCACCCAAGAACACTAAACCAATCTGTAAAATAAAAATCCTCTTAATTAACTTTTTCTCCTCCTAAGAAATATATGGGGAGTATTTCTTTCTTTGCCTGCGATGAGCGGCTAAACAGTATTGCATATCCAAACTTTGCATAAGCAGAGTTAATGAAAGCGGGGTATAATTGTGGGCACCTCGACAGACCACCAATGTTATTGAGAGTACGAGGCAAAACATTATCCTCTGTCATGGAGGTAGCATAGAATTATGAGGGGAATCGCTTGGAGAATTTCAACAGTCAATGGGACATCCTCAAACTTTCAGGATGTCAGGGCTTTTAATCCTTTATGAACTTTTTTCTTGACAAAATGGGCAAGAATTACTACCTTAATATGTAAGATTGTCTCAGAATTGGGAATTGGAGAAGTTGAGTTTGTAGGGCAATGAGACTACAGATGACTCCCAGAAAAAAACAAGGACTTGGGGGGGGTTGCAAGAAGAATGCTCAAGGCAGAATTAAGATAGAAAAAGAGAGGAAATATTATGGAAGAGGATAATTATGAAAAGTAGAGAATTTGCTCTCACCATAAATACCGACCTCTGTGGCGAATGTATATTTTGTGTGTCTGTGTGTCCATATGAAGCTTTAACCATCGACCCAGAGACTAAAAAAGTTGTATTAGCCCAAGATAAATGTAAGCTCTGTGGTATCTGTTACGCAACTTGTCCATCAGCATTGATTAATATAGAATATTATAATATTGCTTCTCTTGGCGAACATATCAAGAAAGAGATGGGTAAGACTGGTGCTCAAGAACTGACTATTGCCTGTAGAGGAACAGGACTTACATCTAAAACCTTTTGGAAAGAGGCTTCACACGAAGACAGAAAGAATGATTCAATATTTTTGGGGTTGCCATGCCTAGGTAGAATCAATATAAATCTCTTGATGCAGATGATTGAGGTTGGCATACAAAAGATAAACCTCATCGCTTGTGAAGAAGATTACTGTAGATATAAGGATGGAAGTAGAATTGGACATAATAAATTTGAGGCAGCCCAAATAATACTTGAAGATATAGGGTGCTCAGCCGATATGATTGATATTCAAACAAGAGCCCCAAAGGTAAATATTGATGAGTCGAAATGCATTACCTGCGGAACTTGTGCATTTTTGTGCCCGTATAAAGCCATAAGAATCGAACAATCTGCAAGATTAAATAAAGAAAAATGTAAAGGTTGTGGAATATGTATATCAAGTTGTCCAGCTATAGCGGTAAGTGCTGAATGTTTTGATTTTGATACTACATGTACTGAAATTGAAGCCTTTGCCAAAGAAACCATTAGCCCAGGCCCCAAAATTATAGTTATGGGCTGTCAATGGAGTGAATATCGCTATGCAGATGAAGAAAGTTCATCAGAGAAAGACGTAAGATTTATATCCATGCCATGTTCAGGGAGGATTGATGTTTTACATATCTTAAAGGCGTTCTCTGTAGGAATTGATGGTATTCTCATTTCAATGTGCCTGGACGATCTCTGCAATCTTGAGGATGGTAGTAAAAGGGCTCAAGCTAGGGTTGCAGAGTTAAGTCACCATCTTGAAAAGCTTGGGCTGAATGAACGTGTAAAAACCTGCTTAGTCCATCCCAAATATATAGACATGTTCAAGGATGAATTGACTATTTTTATCCAAAAGATTAATGAATTAAGATTAAGTCCAGTGGGGAGGAGAGTATGATTGTTACCCAAGAAAAACCATTAGAAGAGATGTTGAGTTTTATAGAACCATTCAAAAAGATCTTGGTCCTTGGCTGCGATGGCTGTACCCAACCGCCAAGGAGCCTTAAGGAAGCAGAGATTTATGCTGAACTCATACGATTAGCAGGAAAGATCCACGATAAGGGATATGAGACCAAAACATTCACCGTGAGCCGACAGTGCGATGATAACATTCTTCAAGAGAATCTTACGCCTGAATTGGATGGAGTCGATGCTATTTTATCAATGGCTTGTGGTATTGGCCCTCAAACGATTGTTGAAGTTTTTCCAGAGATAATTGTATTCCCAGCACAAAATACCCTTTTTATGGGGTTTGAAAGGATGCAGGAGGCAACTTTATTTGAAAGATGTGCTGGATGCGGAGATTGCATTTTAGATGAGATAGGTGGGATCTGTCCCATTGCCCGCTGCTCAAAGACTTTGCTGAACGGTCCATGTGGTGGCTCAAATCAGGGTAACTGCGAGATAAGCCCAGAGATTCCTTGTGTCTGGCAACTCATCTATGATCGCCTGAAGATACTGGGAAACTTGGATGCTTTAGAAGAGGTAAGGCCCCCTAAGGATTGGTCTACCTCCCGCGATGGTGGTACAAGAAAGATCATTCGGAAGGATATAATGCTGCCATCTCAAGAGTAAAATGGAAAGAGCACTTGAAATGAGGAAAAAGAATGATGAAAGCTGGGAGTAACTTAGAAAAGATCTTGAAATCTAGAGAATTTGCGGTAACTGCCGAACTTGGCCCTCCAAAGAATGCCGATAGAGATGTTATTGAGAAGAAGGTAAAGATCCTTAAAGGATTTGCTGATGCAGTCAACGTTACTGATAATCAGACAGCTATTGTTCGAATGAGCTCAATGGCCGCTTGTTCAATTTTAGTCCAATTAGGGCTTGAGCCTATTATGCAAATGGTGACCAGAGATCGAAACCGGATTGCCATTCAATCAGATATCCTGGGTGCATCTGCCCTAGGGATAAAAAATCTCCTCTGTTTAACCGGCGATCATCAGAAATCTGGCAATCACCCCCAATCGAAGAATGTTTATGATCTCGATTCAGTCCAGCTTGTGGCTGCAGTCAAAAAGATGCGAGATGATAAACGATTCATAAATGGAGAGGAGATAAAGGAACATGAACCTAGGATCTTCATTGGTGCTGCCGAGTCTCCATTTGCTGATCCAACTGAGATTAGAACTCTGAGATTGGCTAAGAAGATAAGGGCTGGCGCAGACTTCATCCAGACCCAGGCTATTTATGATCTTGACCGATTTGAGGAATGGATGAAAGAAGTAAGGGAAAAGGGATTGGATAAAGAAGTCCACATCCTAGTCGGTCTTATTCCCCTCAAGTCATTTGGGATGGCCAAGTATATGAATACCCATGTGGCTGGAGTCAATGTTCCAGAAGATCTAATGAAGCGAATAAAGGAGGCCGAAGATCCCAAGAGGGAGGGAATAAAGATATGCGTAGAGGCTATAGATCGATTGAAGAGAATTGAAGGTGTTCACGGCGTCCATATTATGGCCATCGAGTGGGAGGACGCTGTCCCAACCATAGTTGAAGAGGCTAATCTCTTACCCCGACCTAAAATCTAGCCCCATTTCACTGGGTTCTTAGCGCCAAGGATCTCCTTTTAAGAATTTAGAGCACATTCTAATCCTGATATTATGTAAACACTACTTCAAGATTAGGACATTTTTCTTGGGTTTTGTTATGTGGTGGAAGGAAGGCAGAACAAAGAAGATAATCAAGGCACTGGGGCATAAGGATTGGCGTGTCCGAGAAGAAACAACAGAGGCACTGATAAACCTGGGCACACCAGCTGTAGAGCTCTTAATTAAGGCGCTGGGGGAGGAGGATTCAAGTGTTCGAGAGAGGGCGACAAAGGCATTGGTAAAGATAGGCCCCCCAGCCGTAGAACCTCTAATTAAGGCATTGAGGAAGGAAGTTTCAAGTGTTCGAGAGAAAGCAGCAGAGGCATTGGGAGATATAAGGGATAATCAAGCAGTAAAACCTTTAGTTAAGGCACTGGGAGATAAAGATTCAAGTGTTCGAGAGAAAGTAGCAGAGGCGTTAGAGAAGATAGGTTGGAAACCCACATTCGATACCGAAAAGGCATATTATCTGGTAGCAAAAAAGGATTGGAAAGGCGTTATCCCAATAGGTCCACCAGCAGTAAGCCCCTTAATCAACGCACTGGAAGATGAAGACTTAGGTGTTCGATGGAAAGCAACAGAGGCATTAGGAAATATAAGAGATAGCCAAGCAGTGAAACCCTTAATCAAGGCACTAGGAGATAAAGACTTAGGTGTTCGAGAGAAGGCAGCAAAGGCATTAGGAAATATAAGAGATAACCAAGCAGTGGAACCCTTAATCAAGGCATTGGAAGATAAAAATGCATACGTCCGATTGAAAGCAGCAGAGGCGTTAGGAAATATAAGAGATAGCCAAGCGGCGAAGACTTTAATCAAGGCATTGGGGGATAAAGATTCAAATGTTCGAGAGAAAGCAGCAGAGGCATTGGTAAGGATAGGCCCTCCATCTATAAAATTTTTGGTCAGAGCATTAGGGGACAAAGATTCAAATGTTCGAGAAAAAGCAGCTTGGGCATTAGGAAATATTAGATAGCCAGTCTAGAGCAATAGGTACTTTAAGCAAGGGAGATTGGAGTATTACTTAACTTTGGATTTGTCCAGGCTGCTATTATTTTGGAAGAAGTCCGAAGACGAAACATAAGTAGATATGCAGTAATTTTTATAGATAGAGCCATTAAAAGGGAATTGAAGATGCATGAAGTGGCTATTGCCCAGTCTATACTCGATATAGTGACAGACGTGGCCAGAGAGAATAATGCCCAAAAGATATTGAACCTAACCCTGAAGGCAGGGGAACTCTCTTGTGTCAATCTTGACTCCCTCCAGTTTGTCTTCTCCTGTATCTCCCAAAAGACTATGGCCGAGGGCGCCACGATTCTAGTAGATAGAGTAAAAGGGGCTCCCTTTGTCCTTGAAGTAGAATCAATAGAGGTGGAATGATCTACCTGTCCCCTTGGGCTATATAGACTAAGGTAGAAAGATTGCAAAATCTCAAGACATCGATCCGTTATCTTAAAGGGATTGGCCCGGCAAAGAGCAAGATCTTCTCAAAACTGGGCATTAAAACGATCGAAGACTTCCTGACCTTTTACCCCCGCACCTATCAGGATCGTAGCCTCCTTACCCCTATCCATAGACTCCAGGTGGGTGAGGTTCAGACTTTCGTGGGTCAGGTAGTTGACTACAAGGGTAAACGTTTCCAGCGAAAGGGGATAAATACCACCAGACTCATCCTCTCAGATGGCTTAAGGAACATTGCCCTTCTCTTCTTTAATCAACCTCACCTCAAGGAGTACCTCCCCGTAGGCCAAAGACTTGTGGTCACCGGTCGGATAAGGAGATTTGGCCACGAACTCCAAGTGACAAACTTTGACTACGAGATACTCAGCCAGAAAGAACCCGTGGATACCCAGAGGATCGTTCCTCTTTACCCTCTCAAAGAAGGATTGTCTCCCGGTACCCAGCGTCTCTTAAGGAGAACAATGCATTCCGCCCTTGATGAATACCTTTCCTCCATAGAGGACCCCCTCCCTTTCCAGCTCATCAGTCAGCACCGTCTGTTGGACCTTAGGAATGCCCTAAGGACGATCCACTTCCCAGAAAGTTTCCTGGAGATGTATGCCGCCAGATCCCGACTCATCTTCAATGAGTTTTTCTTTCTCATGCTTGCCCTCGGCCAAGTGAAGAGATCGAGGGGCAAGATGCGCGGGATTGCTTTCAGAAGTGAGGGTAGGCTTATAAGTAGATTCATTGCATCCTTGCCCTTCAGATTGACTAATGCTCAAGAGCGGGTAATTAAGGTCATTAAGACTGATATGGCCTTAAGCCGACCGATGAATAGACTTCTACATGGCGAGGTGGGTAGTGGGAAGACTGTTGTAGCTATATGCGCTGCGCTCTTAGCCAAGGAATATGGCTACCAGATAGCCTTGATGGCACCTACCGAAATCCTAGCCGAACAGCACCTTCTCAATCTGAAACGATTTCTTGATCCTTTGAGTGTAAGGATAGACCTCTTGACCTCTGGGGTAAAAGGAGAGACACGGGACGAGATCCTCGCTCGGGTGGCACGGAATGAGATCGATATTCTCATTGGGACTCATGCCCTTATCCAGGAAGGGGTAAAATTTGGACACCTCGGACTGGTAATCATCGATGAGCAACACCGCTTTGGCGTCCTTCAACGTGCCACTTTGTTTGAGAAGGCCCAACAGGGAGGAGTATATCCGGATCTCTTGGTTATGAGTGCCACGCCTATTCCCAGGACCTTAGCCCTAACCCTTTATGGCGATCTTGATATCTCTTTTTTGGATGAACTGCCTTCTGGCCGAGGCAAGATAAAGACATTCTGCCGATCAGAGAAGGATCTTCCTCGCATCTATGATTTTATGAAGGAGCGGATAAAGGAGGATTATCAGGCTTATATTGTCTGCCCCCTTATTGAAGCAAATGAAGAACTTGGCCTTAAGGCGGCCAAAGAGATGTTTGAAATTCTCCAATCCGGGGTCTTCCAGGATTTACGGCTGGGACTGCTTCATGGACGAATGAATACCGCTGAGAAGACTAAAATCATGGAGGCCTTCAGGAGACGGGAGATAGATATCTTAGTTTCGACTACGGTTATCGAGGTGGGAGTTGACATTCCCTTGGCTACTCTGATGCTCATCGAACATGCCGAACGCTTCGGTCTCTCTCAACTTCACCAACTTCGAGGCCGGATTGGACGAGGGAGTGCAAGATCATACTGTATCCTTTTAACCACCTTAGCCATTTCCAACCTGGTTAACTCAGAAGAAGATGTAGAACCCCTTGATGATGAGCTTTCAAAGGCAGTCAAAAGGTTAAAGACAATGGTTGGAACTAATGATGGGTTTAAGATTGCTGAGGTGGACTTAGAACTCCGTGGTCCAGGTGAGTTTTTTGGGGTGAAACAACATGGGATGCCAGAATTAAAACTGGGGCACCTCATTCGTGATCGCCGATTGCTTGAGTTGGCCCACCAGGCAGCATCTCTAATCCTCGACGAAGATTCCACCTTCAGCAATTATCCTCTTTTACAAAAGGTAGTGAAGGATTATTTAGAGATGCGGCAAGAATCTTCTCCAAGGGATTAAGAAGATCTTCGGGAAATTATATTCTTTGTAAGAGTTCAGCTTACCACAAAACCAGGCGCAGAGAAAAATTAAATTAAGGAATAAAAATACAATCTACAGATTACACAGATTTTCACAGATTAACTTCAGGAAGTCAGAAGACACATGACAGAAAATAGGGAATAAAAGTCCCAAATTCAAAGTCTGTTTGTTATTTTGGTCATTGGAATTTTGGGACACCCATTTTAGCGAGTC
>DNCN01000091.1 GCA_003485015.1 bacterium | reverse complement strand
CAGCTAAGGCAAAACAGATGAAGGAGGAAGGGATTGATGTCATTGGATTCGGTGCAGGTGAGCCCGACTTTGATACACCAGCCTACATCAAAGAAGCGGCCAAAGAAGCGATAGATGGTGGTTTTACTAAATATACCCCAACTGCAGGGACGCGTGAGTTAAAAGAAGCCATCTGCCAGAAGTTCAAAGACGATAACCACCTTGATTACTCAATTGATGAGATCCTTGTCTCCTGTGGGGCAAAACATTCAATCTTTAATGCCATTCTTACCTTATGTAATGAAGGAGATGAGGTAATCCTACCTTCACCATACTGGGTGAGTTACCCTGAGATGATTAAGCTTGCGGGCGCAACGCCTGTTATCTTAGAAACCACACAGGAAGATAACTTTAAGATTACCCCTAAAAGGTTATCCGAGGTGATTACCCCAAAGACAAGACTATTAATCTTGAATTCCCCTTCTAATCCTACGGGGATGCTCTATACTAAAGAGGAGCTGGAGTCCATCAGCCAGATTCTGGTGGAGAGAGGAATCTTCTGCATCTCTGATGAGGTATACGAAAAGATCATTTACGATGGAAGGGAGCATATGAGTATCGCCTCCTTAGGTCCAAAGATAAAAGAGCTAACCATGGTCATAAACGGTGTCTCTAAATCCCACTCGATGACGGGTTGGCGGATTGGCTATGCAGCCGGTCCAAAAGAGATCATTCAGGCAATGGGTAATCTGCAGGATCACTCGACCTCCAATCCCACCTCTATCTCCCAAAAGGCAGCCTTGGCTGCCTTGAAAGGGCCCCAGGAGTCCTTGTATAGTATGGTTGCTGAATTTGCCAAAAGAAGAGACTATATCGCTGAAGGGCTAAATTCTATTGAAGGTATCTCCTGTCTAAAGCCAGAAGGAGCCTTTTATGTCTTTCCTGAGGTATCACAGATTATAAGAAGATCTTTTGAGGGAGAGATAATAAAGAATTCGGTAAAGCTCTCCCAGATTCTCCTGGCTGAGGCCAAGGTGGCTGTCATACCTGGCTCTGCCTTTGGAGCAGACAACCACCTGCGGCTCTCTTATGCCACCTCCTTAGAGAATATCGCTGAGGGCTTAAATCGAATTAGAGAATTTATAAAATGCTTGTAAAATGGAGGTGAAAGAGATGCCCAAAATCTTTATCATCGATGTTACAAACCGAGATGGCGTCCAGACTTCCCGTCTGGGTCTGGCCAAGCTTCAGAAGACGATGATTAATCTCTATCTGGATGAGATGGGAATACATCAATCAGAGATGGGATTTCCGGTCACCAAACACGAGACGCACTACCTCAACGCCAATACAGAGCTTGCTGAGATGGGTGTCCTAAAGCCTATTATTCTCTCGGGTTGGTGCCGGGCAATAACCGATGATGTTAAGAAAACAAGGGAGATGACGCGGCTTGAGCATATCAATATCTCCATCTCTACCTCTATTCAGATGACCGAGGGAAAATTTGGGGATAGGATTTTGCGTCGACCTTCTGAAGAAAAGCCTGATAAGCCTAGTGTCCTCTCTATGATGAAAGAGAGTCTGAAGCTTGCTAAGGAGTTGGGCTTTAAGACCGTGGGGGTCAATGCCGAGGATGCCTCAAGGACCGATGACGACTACCTGATCGAGTTTGCCCAAGTAGCCAAAGAGCACGGTGCAGAGCGGATAAGGTACTGCGATACCCTAGGTTATGATGATCCCTTTACCATCTATGACCGGGTCAGACTCTTGGCCGAAAAGGTGGGGTTAGATATTGAACTCCATACCCATAATGACCTAGGTATGGCTGTTGCCTGTGCTGTAGCCGGCGCCAAGGGCGCCATCGACGGTGGGGTCAATGCCTATATCAACACATGTATTAATGGCATGGGCGAGAGGGCCGGTAATGCCGACCTTATCTCAGTCATCCTGGCCCTTAAGAAGTCCTCTGGTTTTGAGGGAGGGTATGTTCTTGATGAAGGGGTGCGCCTTGACTGTGCCTGGAAGATTGCCAAGTATGCCTCTTATGCCTTTGGTGTGCCCATTCCCATAAACCAGGTGGCCGTTGGTGCAAATGCCTTTGCCCACGAATCAGGCATCCACGCTGATGGGGCACTTAAGGATCGACGCAATTATGAGCTCTATGACTTTGAGGAACTGGGAAGGGGGGAGCCCGAGATCATCGAGACAGGAAGAAAGATCACGGCTGGTGAATACAGTGGTATCAAGGGATTCCGCAATGTCTATGAAAAGCTTGAGATTGAGTTTAAGGACGATGAGGAGGCGACAAAGATCCTTGAGCTGGTCCGCTATGCCAATGTCCATACACAAAAACCTTTAACCGATGGAGAACTCAAGTTCATCGCCACCTACCCAGAGATAGCCCGTAAGGTAATGACGGTTACCCCTTAAAAGATTCCATGTTCAAATATTAGGAGGTATAGAGAGATAGGTAGTGTTAAGGATTTAGAGATAATAAAGTTACCAACGCAGGAAGAGATGGGTATAGGTAGATTCCATTTTTCAGACCGCTACTCTATCTTCGACTGGGGCGAGATGCCCGATCAGATCGAGAATAAAGGTGCATCCCTTTGCATCATGGGGGCCTATTGTTTTGAAAAATTAGAAGAGCAAGGGATAAAGACCCACTACCGGGGAGTCTTAGACCAAAATGGCAACTTGGTCAAAACAGACGACCTTAGGGTGCCCACGACTATAATGGAGATAAACCTTGTTCGGGTAATCCCTCCCGAACCTATCCAGAAGAATGACGTACTCCGCTATGATTATCAGGCATACACCCCCAATCTAACCAACTTCGTGATACCCTTAGAGATCATCTATAGAAATAGCTTGCCTGAGGGCTCAAGTATCTTTAAGAGATTAAGAGACAAAGAGATAAGCCTTTCGGATCTGGG
>DNCN01000006.1 GCA_003485015.1 bacterium | reverse complement strand
CTTGCCATCAGTGTCGACGTTCTCTCCCCTCCCGAGCCAGTCTCCTCCCCTGAAGAGCTCGATCCTAAACGTTATGGGGTGATCGTCGAATCCGGTTGGCGGCGGGGGCTTCTTCTTCCTGACCTTGAAGGCGTTGATACAGTTGAGTATCAGATCAGTATTGCCCAACAGAAAGCTGGTATTGGCAAGGATGAACCAGTTAAGCTTTACCGTTTCGAGGTCATCCGATATAAGTGATATAGGTAGTCCTAAGAAAGGGACAGACTAGGCAATTAAAGAAGAAGGGACAACTTTTTGCTTTATCATTTTTTTTAAACTAAGCTTAGAGGAAGAAAGGGGGTGATTTAAAGTTTCTGTTAGGTCTATAAGGAGATAAAAGGGTTAGATTTTACCCGAGGATGAAAAATAATTCAAAAAGGAGGGTGGATATGAGAAGACTTTTAACTCTTATCCCTATTCTGCTCCTCTTAGGAGCGTTGGCTTTACCAGCCATGGCGGGGGTGACGTGTGATGGCCATCTACGGCTTGGAGGAAGAACCGGAGAGATAACCACAAAAGTGGGGCAAACTTCTACAACTACGAAGGATACCCAACTCCAGGAACCTAAGGTGAACCTCAATATTAAGGGAGATGTGGCTGATGGGGTGAAGGCCTTGGTTGAGCTTCGGGAAGAAGGTGGACGTCGTCCGGTAGTTCGACAGGCACTCATCGAGTTGACCAATCTCATCCCTGGGGTGAGCTTGAGGGCTGGACGGATCAAACTACCCTCTGGAGGGCTTCAGAGTGTTGATAATGCCAATTCTATGGAGAATCCCCTTATCGATGAGTCCATTTCTTACAGTGATATCATCACCCTAGATACCGGCGCAGAGGCCACCTTGGCTCTCGATCCAGTGGAGTCTACTGTTACGTTGGGTATCTTTCGTGGAGGGGTTCCTAACGACAAACCAGCCTTGTTGCTCAAGGGTGCAGCCAAGCCTGTAGAAGGGCTGGATGTCTCTCTTCTCTTCTACACCAGTGATGAGACTAAGAAGGACGCTGGTGCACTAAAAGATGTCATAACAACCTATGCACTTACAGGCCAGTACAAGCTGCCTGAGCCAGCCCTTACCATTAAAGGGATGGTTGGACGTAACACTCATGAAGAAGGAGACAAAAAACCCGAGACCACCTGCTTTGGCCTTCAGGGAAGCTACGACTTCAATGAGATGTTCTGGGGAGCCCTTCGCTTTGCCAACTCCACCAAGAAAGAGGAAAAGAAAGAAGATTCCAAGTCCACAGAGATTGCAGTCGGTGGAGGCTGCAACCTGGCCGAGAATACCAAGATCAAGGTCCAGTGGCGGAGCGTAAAGGATGAAAATGTAGGAGGCGTTAAGGGCGCCGAAAAGACAATCAACGCTTTAGCTGGAGAGATCGTCGTCGCCTTCTAAAGTAAGCTTCGTCTAAACCGGTTAAACCCAAAGACCCTGCAGGATAACATCTTGCAGGGTCTTTCTCTCGTCTAATCAACCTAATTAAAAAGAAGGTCTAGGCTCTACCGAAAAAGAGGGTCAGCTTTATACCCAGTCTTTCTGTTCAGTCTATGTCCTGTAAATATTCTTGTGGAGGATGTCTTTGAGGGGTCTCTTGGGAACATGGAGTATGCCGGTATCATCCTTCCAATATCTGATGGAATCCCTCATCTCTTCTACTACTGGAGACTCAAGGGGATATCCTAAGGCGATGACCGAGTCAATCTGGCAATGGTCAGGAACCTTTAGGATTGTTTTAAGGACCTCCCTCTCGATTGAACCTATCCAGCAAGAACCAATCCCCTCCTCATAGGCTGCCAAGAGTATATTCTCAATGGCCGCTCCAGTATCATGTTGAACCCCTAAGGTCGTCTTCTCTGTATTGATCAGGACGATGATATAGGCTACAGGTCGCTCTCCCTCTTTAGGTATCCCCTGGGGGTGGATATAGGCAGCCCACCTCAGTGCAGGGAAGACCATCTGGCAGACATCTTCTCTATCAATAACTATATATTCAATTGGTTGGAGGTTTGCGGCTGAGGGAGCAAGCCTTCCACAGTCTACAAGCTTCTCCAATATGGACTCTGGAATCTTCGTCTGTTCAAAACGTCTGATACTTCGCCTATTGTAAATGGCATCGATTACACTCACCATTCTTATCAATCACCTTAGAAAGGGAGATCTTCGATGATCTCATCTGCTCCTCCAAGGATATCCTCCTTCTCAATAGGACAGATATCGCTAAAGTCACAATAAGGGCAGAATCTATTCCTTTTGGGGCTAAACTCAGGACAGGTGGTCATTTCTTCCGTCATCTCTTTTATCTTGATTAGACCCTCCCGGGCCTGCCAAGGGGTGCGTTTGGTGGAGAGATACCGGGCATCTTGAAGGAAGTAGTAAGTGAGGCGGACTGGCTCAATCTGCTTAGAATTCTTAAGAAGAAGGTAATAGATCGTCAACTGAAGGTCGTTATCCATCTCCTCCGGGGTTAAGACCTCTCTACCGGTCTTATAATCGATGATTTCATACCCTCCTTCTTTTAAGGCATCGACCCGATCGATCCGGCCACAGAGGAGGATATTATCCACCTCGGCCTCTAAATACTCCTCAATCATCATCGGTGAGGCAGTCACATCAAAATTCTGGTAGAAGTTAGTAAGCATCTCTAATGCCTTTAAGCCCCAAGTCCTCTCCTCACCTTCGTCCTCAAACCCTTTCCGCTGCCAATTCTTCCGAAGGAGCTTATGAAGATTCTCTAAGGTCCGAATCTGCTTATCAAGCTTGAAGAAGTCGGCTAAGGCCCGATGGAGACTCTCCCCCATAGAAAGATATGGTCTCTCTTTCTTATATACCTTAATCAACCCATCGAGGTAATAGTACTTATATTTAAGGGGGCATTGTTCAAACATCGAGAGCTTAAAGTAACTCACTTTCAAAGGATTCATCTCTCTCCTCCAATATTCGTGATTACTCTAAATCTCTGGGAATGGGGATTAGCTAAGAGTCCCTTATTAACCGATCTCACAAGGGCCATCTCTTTGGCCAAGGCTTCTGCCCCCCCTCTACTTTCAGCCTGGATAGTCATCCTCCAGAGTGTGCTTCGTCTAACCTCGATAATACTCTCCAGTCCATAGGTCGACCTGAGGGTCCCACCGACCAACTCGCCCTCTTTATCCTCAAGATAATCCACTAACACCCATACCTCATATAACCCTTCCCCCTTCCCACCTATCTCCCACTTGCCGCTCCCTATCCTATAGGTATGTTTATTCGGGTTGACGAAGAGTTTCGTCCTTGTAGCCAGCTGCTCGGTTAAACATCGCCCCTCTTCTTCATCTTCAACCAAGACACCGATCGACCAATACTCCTCTCGCTCAAGGGCCTCTAAGATACCCTTGTACCCAAGATCTCTTTGAAGGGTACTCTTAGCCGTAAGGGCTACTAGATCCCTCCCCTTCAATCTCACAAACAGCTCTATCTCGTATTTTACCATTTATCCGAAAAATAAACCTTACCTTACCTGCATAGACTCTATATATCTCTTCATTGATGAGAAGATCCTTCTAGCTGGCCCAGCCTGACGCAATCTCTCAACATCCCCCCAGGCCTCTAATTTGAGTCGGGAATAGTCATCATCCAGATCATCAGGGACCTGCCTCAGGAAGTTAGCCCGTTCTGGATGGGGCATCATAGCTAAGACATTACCTTCTCTATTTGAAACCCCAGCCAGATTGAAGACCGAACCATTAGGATTAATCGGAAATCTCTCTTTTATCTCCCCTTCTTTAGTACAGTATCGTAGAGCAGCTTGGCCATGAGTGATGAGATCTTCAAGCAATCCCTCGGATCTAGTAACAAACCTTCCTTCTGCATGGGCAATGGGGATAGGAAAGACCTCTCCTCTTTTAAAATCCAAGGTAAAGATGGAGTTCGTCTCTTCGATACGGAGAAAGACCCAGTCACAGTAATAACCGACCCTATTCTCCACAATATTTGGAGCTAGAGCCATCTCCACCTCTCCCCAGTTAATACCCGGAACCATCCCAGCCTCAACCAAGATCTGGGCACCATTACAGATACCCAGAACTGGCTTAGCCCGCTCGGCCTC
>DNCN01000133.1 GCA_003485015.1 bacterium | reverse complement strand
ACGTCCATTCGCAACTATCTTGGGAGGGGCTAAGATCTCTACCAAAATCAAGGTAATTAAAAATCTACTAGGCAAGGTGGACATCCTGATGATCGGTGGGGCTATGGCCTGTATCTTCTTGCGAGCCCAGGGTTTTGCCGTAGGAAAATCACTGATTGAGGAGGAGAATGTAGGGGTAGCTAGAGAGATCCTATCCTCAGCAATGGAGAAAGGTACACCCATCGTCCTACCCATTGACTGTATTGTAGCCCAAGAATTCAAAGAAGAATCCCCTATAGAGACTGTTTACAGATCTAAGATTCCACCCGAATGGGGAATAGTGGATATCGGCCATGTGACCGTAGATGAGTTCAGTAAGATTCTAGAGGGTGCCCAAACCATACTCTGGAATGGACCGGTAGGAATTTTTGAGATAGACAAATTCGCCCGGGGTACTGAGAAGATTGCCAGAATTTTGAGTACGTCCAAAGCTACAACCATCATTGGAGGAGGGGATTCGGTAGCTGCAGTGAACAAATTTGCCTTAGCTGATAAGATGGCCTATGTCTCTACTGGTGGTGGCGCCACCTTAGAATTTCTGAGTGGTAGAGAACTCCCTAGTATCGCTGGTTTAACAAATAAATAGACAAATCCACTAAAGGAAGAGAAAGAATGAGTACTGAAATTGTAATCGATGTCCAAGGATATACCACACGGGTAGCCGTCCTTGAGAATAAAAGATTGGTTGAGCTTTTTGTTGAAGATGAAGAGAATCCCCCAGTAATAGGAAACATATACAAAGGGGTGGTAAAAAATATCTTTCCGGGAATGGAAGCAGCCTTTGTAGATATTGGTTTGGGGAAGAATGCCTTCCTCTATCTTCGGGATCTAAGCTTTGGTGAGGAGATGGTCGACGAATTGATGGAGACATCATTAGAAGAAGGTTTTGATCCAGAAGAAGTACGCACCAATCTGAGTGTAAAGAGTGTCCCTCAGATCGGGCAAGAGATGTTACTTCAAGTAGTAAAAGAAGCTTTGGGGAATAAGGGTGTTAAGGTCGACTCTCATATTACCTTGGCTGGCCGTTACTTAGTCTTAACCCCTACCACAAGACGTATTGGGGTCTCCCGTCGAATCACCTCTGAGGAGGAACGGTCGCGACTGGAGAAGATAATGGAAGGTCTTGCCCCTCCAAAGATGGGTCTTATTGCCCGCACCAACGCTACGGGAAAGGATGGTGCTTATTTCGAGAATGAATTAAAAATCCTTTTGAATAGGTGGCATAAGATAAAGCGATACTCTAAAAAAGCCTCTTCAGGAAGTCTTATCTATAAAGAGCTACCCCTCCCCCTCAGAGTGATTCGTGATATCTTTACCGAGCAGGATAGAATAATCATCAATTCCCCAGAGTATTATCAAAGAATAATTGAATTTATGGAGGAACTGCAACTGGGATATCTCCAAGCACAGGTCAGTCTCGATGAGGAGGATAAAGAGATCTTCGGAAGATTGGGTATAGAATCAGAGATTGCTAAAGCCTTATCCCGGAAGATATGGCTGAAGTGCGGTGGTTATATCCTCATCGATGAACTTGAGGCCTTGGTAGCAATCGACGTTAATAGTGGCAAATATACCGGATCGAAAGACCCTGAAAAGACCATCTTGAAAGTCAATTTAGAAGCAGCCAAAGAGGTAGCTGATCAACTCAGACTCAGGAACTTAGGAGGAATCATCATCGTGGATTTTATCAACATGGAACAAGAGAAGAGCCAGAAGCGATTGATGGCAACTTTAGAGAAGGAGCTCTCACGTGACCGGGTGAGGTACCACCTCCTCCCTTTAACACCCTTAGGACTGGTTGAGATAACTAGAAAGAAGAGCACTCCAAGCCTTGATGAGCTACTCTGCCAGGACTGTCCTACTTGTCATGGGGGCGGCCGGGTCCTCTCTCTAAAACTTCTGGAATCAAGACTCATCAGTAGGATCAGAAACAAGGTCAAGAGGGCGGATGAAGAGTTCCTCATTAAGTTCAACCCCGAAGTATGTAGAGAACTCAGAAAGAGCAAAAAGATCCAAGAATTAGAGGAAGATCTCAAGATAAAGATTGAATTCTCTCCCGATGAGGAACTCAATTGGAATGAGATGGAGATTTTATATCGAGTCTAAGACAAAAACTTTGCCCTGTAAAGAAGATTTTGCCTAACAGGGTGGAAACTCGGGTATAATCTCCTAATTTATGGAATGAATATTGGTATCTTTACCAACAACTACCGCCCCAGACTTTCGGGAGTGGCTATCTCTATAGACACCTTCTCTCAGGAATTCCGCAAACTGGGTCATAAGGTCTTCATCTTCGCACCATCCTGTCCTGGCCATACTGAAACCACAGGAGGGGTATTTCGTCTATCTTCCATTCCAGCCATCTATGATAAGACCTTAGCTTTACCCATCCCCTATTCAGGCAAGATTTCTCGGGAGGTTTTAGATTTGGAGTTGGACATTATCCATAGTCAGCACCCTTTCGTCATGGGTCAATTCGCAGCAAGGCTTGCTAGGAGGTACAAGATTCCGCTGGTCTTCACCTATCATACCCTTTATGAAGAATATGCTCATTATATCCCCTTTAACGAAAAGATTGTACGGAAGATGGCTATCATCCTCTCTACTTCTTACGCTAATAAATGTGATCTGGTTATTACCCCTAGTGAGGGAATAAAGAATTTACTCCGGACTAGAGGGGTTAAAGCCTGGGTAGAGAGGATACCTACCGGAATCGATTTATCTAAGTTTAACGGTATTGACCCAAAGACTATTCGTAAAAGCTATAATATCTCAAACAAGACCCGTATCCTTCTCTATGTAGGAAGATTGGCCAAGGAGAAAAACTTGGTCTTTTTGATTGAGGCCTTCAAGTTGGTCCTCAAGAAGGTCCTTGATGCCCGGTTGATTATGGTGGGGGATGGCCCCCTAAAGAAAAGACTTAAGAATCTTGCTGAAAGACTCCAGATTGAGAAAAACATCATCTTTGCAGGGAGTTTACCACAAAAGGAGGTTTATGTCCATCATCTTGCGGCTGATCTCTTTGTCTTTACCTCATTGACCGAAACTCAGGGATTGGTTCTTTATGAGGCTCTAGCTTCTGGTACACCAGTAGTAACCATTGAAGCGGTGGGCACCTCTGAGATCATAACTAACGGGATTAATGGGTATCTCATTCGCGAACAGGTAGATGAATTCAGCGAGTGTGTTTGTGATCTACTCCTCAATGATAGAAAAAGGAGAAGGATGTCTTCTGCAGCTAAAGAGACAGCCAAAGGCTTTTCTTCGACCATCCAGGCCCAAAAGATGCTATCCCTCTACCAAGAACTGCTCAATAGAAAAACCAAGTCAATTAATAGCTCAAATCATAAGGTGATGGTTCATGGATAAAGAGAATGAGATTGATAGTCTGACCAAAGAGATAGTAACCCTTTATGAAGAATTGACCCTCCTTTATGACGTCAGTGAAACTATCAGCTCATTCCATGACATCGATAAGATCACCTCAGGTATTCTTCGCCAGATAGGTGAAGTTCTTCATATTGAGAGTATCTCAGTCGCCTTATGGGATAAATTAGAAGAACTGTTAGTGATCAAAGCCTCCTTGGGCTTGCCAGAAGAGACGAAAGGAATGAAGATACCCCTTGGTGAAGGAGGGATTTTTAGTTTTGTAGTTAAAGAGGGTAAACCGAAGATGGGCCCAGATGCAAGGACAGACCCCGTGGTTAAAGACCTGTTAATGGATTCTGCTATTGCTAAACCCTATATATGTGTCCCCCTGAAAGCAGCCGATGAAGTCATCGGTCTAGTCTTAGCTATTGCTAAACAAGATAAACAGACTTTCTCCTCGCGTGATCTAAAACTTCTTCTGTCTGCAGCGATCCAGACGGCTATTGTTATTAAAAATGCTCAACTTGTCTCTGATCTGAAATGGTTATTCATCACTACAGTCAAAGCCATCTCCTCAGCCATAGAAGCCAAAGACCCTTACACTCATGGCCATTCAACCCGAGTAACACTCTATTCACTAGTCATTGCCGACCAGTTGGGCCTTTCTCGCGAGATCAAAGAGAATATCCGACTGGCTGGAATTCTCCATGATGTAGGTAAGATTGGAATACCAGTGGAAATCCTCAATAAACCCTCAGGGCTCTCTAAAGAAGAGTACGACGAGATAAAGAAACATCCCGATGCTGGCTCAAAGATCGTTGAGGGGATAGAACATCTGGTAAAGATAGTTCCTGGTATTCGCCATCATCATGAACGCTACGATGGACAAGGTTATCCAGATCATCTTCAAAAAGAGAATATTCCTCTACTTGGGAGAATCTTAGCGGTAGCTGACGCCTTTGATGCCATAACTTCAGATAGACCCTATAGAAGAGCAGAATGTACCGAAGTAGCTCTGGATGAATTGAGGAAACATGCTGGAACCCAGTTCGATCCAGAGATAGTAGACGCCTTTTTTCTGGCCTACGAACAGGGAAAAATCTACCGTCCTGAAACAGAAAACCTCTCCTTCAAGAAGTTCTTCCTTGAGGAAGAGGACTAAAAGGCAATCTGTTTGAAGGCCTCTTTTAATTTATCCTTTGTCTCCACAGGATCCTCAACAATTATCCTCGCTCCATTGATAATATCCAAAAATCCCATCTCATTTCGATATCTAGGAACGATGTGAAGATGTAGATGTTCCATACTAGCCCCACTAACAACGCCCACGTTATAACCCAAGTTATACCCATGGGGTTGGTAAAGATGATCAAGAACATCAAGACTCAGAGTCGTCAAGCGGTGCAGCTCCTTCAAATCCTCTTGATTAATCTCGCGCAGATCAAGTAGGTGGCTCTTTGGAAAGATCATCAGATGGCCTGGAGCATACGGATAGAGATTGAGGGTAACGATAAAACGTTCGACTTCATAAACCACCAGATTCTTGACCCGCTCATCCTTATCCCGGATGGCACAGAGGATACAGTCTACTTCAGGCCTCTTCCCTCGCGCGTATGGCAACTTGCCTGGAATAAAGAGATTGCCTCGCTCCATCTTCTCCCTCCACAATAGGTACAATAAGAATACCATAAAACCCTCTAAGAGTCAAGGAAAACCAAAATATACTGAAATATATTGATTGACAAAATTGTATAAATATGTTATTCTAAATTATAAAAAGGCTTGATAATTTTATTAAAGTAAAGAATAAGTTAGGGGGAACCTGGTAATGGAGAAAAGACCACTGATTATGACGGTCAAGGAGGTAGCTAAATACTTACGAATGAGCGAGATGAGTGTCTATAGAATGTGTAAACAAGGTGCCATTCCAGCCTATAAGATGGGTAAGGTCTGGCGGTTTAAGAAGGATGAGATCGAGCAATGGTTCTCCCAGAAGACGAATAATTATAAATAATAATAGTAAAAGAAGGACTTAGGATGTGAAAAGACCTTTAGTCTCCTTAATTATTGTATCCATATTGGCAACCGGGATACTGGCCTGGGCGGCCACGATCAACTGGCCATTCACCACAGCCTCTGACTATACCTATGATCCTGCAAAGATAGAGGTTACGGGTGGGGTAGCCAGGTTGAAGGCACTGGGTGAGTGGCATGACCCTGGCTGGTCAAAGAGAAAGAAGATCACTATTACCGGAACCGAGTTTGGTGCCTTAAATAACTATGCCGTGCAGATCAATGTAAATTACATTTCAGATATGAAGCCGAATTTTGATGATGTCCGCTTTACCTCATCCGATGGCACTACCCCGCTTGATCATTGGAGAGAGTCGTATACTGACTCAGTCCAACTTACGCAATTTAAGCTGCAAGTGCTTGATGCACAAGGAAATTTTGAAAAACAGAAGTTGTGCGAAATT
>DNCN01000103.1 GCA_003485015.1 bacterium | reverse complement strand
TTCTATGCCACAGGAGCTTAGACCCCTGATCAATTTAGTTAAAGAGGAGGAGGCCTCTAAGATAACATTCTCAAAGACCATATCCTCTCCAACAAGGATGAGGTTTACATCTCTCATCTCCTTAAAGATATCTCTAAGAGCCACGTAGGCCTTCTCAGCCTTGGCCCTAATAACTGGGTGACCAACTGGATAGAGGTCATAGACAGAGATGACCCCCCCAAGATATTTAAGGAATTCATCTATCTTTTTGATACTCTCCTCTCTTAACATAATTCTACCCTTATCTTGCTACAGCTAAACCTTCATTGTCAACTTGGGGATGGAATACCATCCATGACTTCGAATAATATCCATCTTCATAATTAGACAAAACCTTTCGGACCTTGTGATCTTTTGAGTATCTCGAGAGATTTATTGCGGAAAGATCCTTTTCCCCGCTCACTTGCCCAAGTGATGGCCTCGAAGGCTTCTTTTGTCCCTATCTCCGCCAAGGCCTCAAGTGCTGATAGCCTGAGAGGATCTTCATCCTTTTCGAAGAACCAGGTTTTAGATTTGAGGATCTTAGTGAGTATTGGGACAGCCGAGACAGCCTTCATCATCCCCAGAGTTTTTATAGCCTCCAATTTCTCATTTGCCCTTCTCTTTAAAAGGTCTTTAGTTTTGAGGAGATCTATGAAGAGGGGGATGATTCGAGGATCACCTAAATTCCTCATCGAGATAATGGAATAGTATCTTATCGATCTATTCTTAGATTGGAATACCTTGATGAGAAGTTCGAGGGCGTCCTCACCTCCAAGTCTCCCCAATCCAAAGACTGCTTCCCTTTTAACTCGATCATCTTTATGTGAAATTAATGGTGAGAGATAATGAATTATCTTCTTATCCTTCTTCCGAGAGAGAATATAAGCGGCATTGCGGACAACGTACCAGCGTTCATCCGAAAGCCATGACTTCAATTCAGAAAGAACTGGCTGGTCGATCTTGGTCAGGATATTTAGGATATGCCTTCGGACAAAGACATTCCCCTCTACTGATAACCTCTCCATTAGAAGATGGCCAGACTGCTCACCAAAAAAGATAAGGGTTTGAGCAATCTCATTTCGGATTTCTTTAGAAGAAGACGGGATGTCTTCGATCAGGCTCTCAATTGTAGATTGAGAACCGATCTCCTCAATGGATTCCTTTAAGAAGGTATCTTTCTTGGTTTCAAGCTCAGAGGAGAAGGTTCCTAAGATCTCTGCGGCTAATTTATAATTTTTGTTGCTGATGTAGACAATTGCTCTCTCTTTAAGTTTTGAGATGAATGATTTATACTCCTCGTCCACAGAGAAAGAAGAGAGGGTAAGAAGGAGCTCTGTCTCGCTCTCCTGGATGCTTTCTTGAGAGAATGCAGCTATAAGATCGGATACATTATCAAGGGGGGTCTTGGGAAGGGTAAGTCCAAGTCTATGGAGAGTCTCTTCATAGACTTTGGGGATGAACCTCTCTTCCTCAAATGTCCTTTTCATCAAGCGCCATCTCATGTCAAACCCAGGTCTCTCAGCCTCAGCTAAGAGGTTATGCTTGATGATTTGAACAACCTTCTTCCGTCTCTCTTCGCCCGGAATGATCTTCTCAAGGATTTCATCCAAGCCCTCAATATCACCAATCTCAATGGCTAGATTCATTATCCTCGCAATCTCCTCATCGCTAAACTTGGAGAATACCTCCTTCAATTCAGCTATCTCGACTCCTCTCTTGAGGACTCCAATCCCTTTTCTTCTTACTACTTCGGCTAGGGTTCTGCTTATTAAGCTGGGATCATTAAAGAGCTGAGTTGTAAGAAAACCCACCTCTTCTTCTCCAAGGCTCTCTCCAGATAGATATCTGGCTAAAACCAATTTCTTCTCGAGCCAAGGCAGATCTTCTCCTTCCTCCTTCAATAGGTCACCATAATCAACCTCCGTAAGAGAAATGTGCAAGGTCCTTCTTTTGTTAAAGAAGGAGACTGGTCCCCCTTCGTCTCTCACCTTTTTTGGGATTAGGGCAAGGAGTTCAAGTAAAGATGAAATCTCTTCTTGGTTTACTCCTTTTGAAAGATTGATGCCGGTTATACCTCTCATATAAAGGGCACGGGCAAGATCCAGAGAGGCTGAAGTGGCGGGTAAGGGCTTCCCCTCATAAAGAAGCTCATCCTGGAATACACCTATTTTGACCATCTCCTCTTCCTTGAATAGAATGTTGAGATCGGACAATAATCCCTTGATGGCCTCAACGGTCTTTGGGTGGGTGAGAGGATAGATCCGGACGCCCTTGAGGGTATTTGAGAGTTTCCGGATTACTTCAACCAGATGGGTCCTTATCTGTGCATCGTCCATAATGGATCCTTAGAGGTGGGAGGATATCATTCCTAAGTCTCTTTACTTCCTAATGGATTGACGGTGAGCAAAATTTGCTTCTCGATTCAGACCTACTTTCTTATAAAAATCCCTGAGTTTTTGATAACGCTCCTTCCGATCGAATTTGAGATTCCACTCCAGTTTTGATAAACAGATTGGACAGAGGTGCACCGGTCGTCTATCAGACTCGGCCAAGGAGTTTGAACCACACATCAAGCACTCATAGAAGATACAATGTTCCATCGAGAGGATATGTCCTATCTCATGGGTCAGCGTGGCCATCGCCCGCCTGATAAGGGTTGGGTAGGCGCTCCTAAATCTTATTATGGAATAGACCCCAACCCTTTCGTTGAAACTACCTATCCCAAAAACAAAGTTCAAATTTTCAACATACAAGTCTCTTTCCATTACGGCTACATAGGCTAGGGCATCCTCTGGCCTCTTGTCAAACAGCCACTTGAGGATCTTTACGGCGTCAAATTGCCTCTTTTGTTCGTTATAACAACCCTGAGGAACGGGTAGAGGCTCGTTGAGGACGGCCGGAACAGAAAAGAATAGTTCAGCATATTCACGCATGTCCCTACAGACCTTTTCATTTACTACTCCAAGGGGTTGGATGTAGATGGTTGTTCTCTGTTCTGTTCTAAGGTTCTTCACTTCCTTCTTGTATTCCTCAAGAGTCTGGCCTTCCTCATGGAAGACGGCAAGCCATTCCCCTGGACGTGGGGGCGGAAGCTTCTTCCAATCTGAGTCGTCCTCGATATTCGAATAAGCCTCTCTTTCCTTTGCCTCAGTGTTCATCTTCTTCTCCTTCCCGGAACAATAAAGAGAGGATAGGATTAAGATTACTCCTCCACAAAAACCAACTGATAACAAAATCCTTCTTCTTACTGCCCTATCCGGAAAGACCTTCAATTTGAATTTCCCTCCATTTAATACTCCGTTTTCCAAAGAGGATACTAGAGTATTAGTAAAGAGTTGAGCCTCCCTTTTCCCTCAAAGGGTGAGACATTACGGTCTAAAAAGGAGACGAATAGAACTCTTATTTTTTCCTTGGAATCTAAGTTTGGGAACGAAGTCATCTTAAGGTTCAATATACAGGAAGAGGAACTAAATGTCAATGGATTACTCATGGGATTAAAGGAGAGCCTCTCTAAGATTTTAGCAGCTAATCTTTTAGGAGGGTAAGTAATGATTTACTACAGTTCCCCCTGACCACCTTCCCTATGTTTTCTATCAACCTTTTGCTATCCACTACAGTGATTGAGAAAGCCTTATCAGAAAGAAGTTGATTAAGCTTCATGGTATCTTTAGTTATTTGGTTCTAAGGCCTTAAGTCTTTCTTCTTCTGCCTTTCTTCTCTCAGTTTTCCTTGACTTTTTACTAAAGAGATTTTATAATCACGCTTATGAGAGAAGCACTCTTTGGTCGGATACTCTTGAGTCATAACCTCATTACTGCTGAGCAGTTGTCAGAGTGTCTCCGTATTCAAGAAGAGAGTTATCCACCTAAGCTCCTAGGCGAGATCCTAGTCCAGAAAGGACACCTCACACCAAAGGAGTTAGAGGCAACCCTTGGTGCCCAAAAGAGGATATTCGAATTAGAGAAAATAAAGCCCAGACTCAGCACGCCCGAGATCTATGAGACACTTAGGGGAGGAAATATCTTTACTTTCCTTAAACTGGTAAGGGATTTGGGAGCGGCGGAGCTATTCATCTCAAGTAAAGCTAGGCCTTTTGTCCGACTCTATGGAAATATTGTCGATCTTAACCACCCACCATTAAACCTTAATGAGTGCCAAGATCTTATCTTTGAGCTCTTAACCCAGGACCAGATCGATCGTTACTACGGAAAGAAAGGGATCGAGTTCTCTTATACAGCTGAGGGTATTGGTAGATTTAGAGTAAATATCTTTCGGCATCTCAAAGGAATTACTGGTTTCTTCAAGGTGATCCCTGATAAAACCCTCTCCTTTAAAGAGCTTGGTCTGCCCAGCGTGGTTGAGAGTTTTACAAATCTTGCACGCGGTCTTGTTCTTATCACTGGCCCAAAGGCCTCAGGTAAAAGCACAACTATGGCGACAATGATCGAGGCGATCAATCGCAATCAGGCCCGTCGGATAATAACCATTGAGGATCCCATTGAATATCTGTTTGAGAGCAAGAAAAGCTTAGTCACTCAGAGGGAAGTAGAGAGAGATACTAGATCCTTTGCCTCCGCTTTGCGGGCGTCTCTCCGAGAGGATCCAGATGTAATTGTTATTGGCGAGATGCGAGACTTAGAAACGATCTCAACAGCACTCACAGCTGCTGAGACAGGACATTTGGTCTTGGCTACCCTCCACACCCAGAGCGCACTAAGGACTATTGTTCGGATTATCGAGGCATACCCTGTGCAAAGACGTGAGCAAATCAGGGTTATGCTGGCTGGTTCTCTAAAGGCCGTCATCTCTCAACAGTTGATCCCAAACATAGATGGACGGAGCCAGTCTCTGGCCATTGAGATACTCACTATGACTTCTGCCTGCGCCAATCTAATCAGAGAAAACCGGTTTCATCAAATATCCCTGATTATTCAAACGGGTAGGGCTGAAGGGATGACATCAATGGATGATTCATTACAAAGGCTTTTTAAAGAGGGGAAAATATCTGAAGAAGAGGCTGTCTCACGGGCAATAGATTCCAGCAAGTTTATGCAGGAGAGAGGGTAAGGATAATGGGGTATCTTGATAATCTGTTAAAAGAGATGGCGGAGATAGATGCCTCTGACCTTCATATCCAGGCAGGAGAGAAGCCACGATTCAGGGTTAACGGTCAGATAGTCGAAAGCGATCATCCGGTAATGAGTAATGAGGAGTGTGAAAAATGCCTCTTTGAGGTCCTCACTGAAGAACAGTTACTCCATTTTAAGGAACATAATGATCTTGACTTTGCTTACGGCGATCATATCTCCCAGAGATTCCGCTGTAATTACTTTAGGCATCAATCAGGAATAGGGGGAGCCTTTCGACGGCTCTCGGCACGGATACCTACCATTGAAGAGCTTGGTCTACCCAAATCTGTGGAAAAGGTTGCCCATTACAGGAGTGGGCTGGTTTTAGTAACAGGGGCTACAGGGATGGGCAAGAGCACTACCTTAGCCGCACTGATCAATATTATTAATAATCTGTATAGGAAACATATCATTACTTTAGAAGACCCTATTGAGTATGTCTTCGAGAGCAACAGGTCTATCATCCACCAACGTGGGCTGGGGTACGACATCCTCTCCTTTGAAGACGGGATAAGAGAGAGCGTAAGGGAGGATGTAGATGTCTTGGTGGTGGGCGAGATGCGGGATTACGAAACCATTCGACTTGCTCTATCTGCAGCTGAAACAGGGGTTTTGGTATTTGCTACTCTTCACACCACTTCTGCAGCCAAAACAATCGATCGAGTCATTGATGTCTTTCCTGCAGAGGAACAAGCAGAAGCTCGGGCAATGCTCTCACAGTCTTTGAGGGCAGTGACCTCTCAGTTGCTCTTTAGGAGGATTGATGATTTAGGAAGGATACCTACAACCGAAGTTCTCTTTGGATCAGTAGCCTTAACGCGTATTATTCGGGATGGGAAGGTTCACGAGATACCCTCCCTCATCCAGACTGGAAAATCTGCAGGGATGATCTCTATGGATGATTCTATAGAGGAGCTACTCAAGAAGAAGATGGTAAACGCCGAAGAAGTCTATCCCTTTACTCAGGATAAGTCAAGATTTGAGTATTATTTGAAGTATACCTAAATTAAATAGCGAATTGGCGGCCCCTTAAGAGATCTCCCTTTTTCTAAAAGAGGACTAGGCTGCACAATATAGTGCCTTTAGATCTTTGTCTCTATTCCTCCCTCACTTCTGAGTCATCCTCTTCCAATGACTTCTTCATTCCTTCTTGATACTCTTTCACCCTGTCTTGAATCTTTCCATCCACTAGGCCCAAGATCTTTGCAGCAGCTAAAGCGGCTCTTTCAGGTTCTATGATCACCATCGGTGCAACCCCTGAGGGCATCCTGAGGGATGAGAGAATATCCATCCCTCCAAACTTCTCGGAATAAGGTGGGCAGGCAATTACCGGACAGAAGGTCTGGCTGTCTGTAAACCCACTCAGGGCATCGCTTCGACCAGCAACTGTGATAAAGACCACGTTCTCTCTCTCTCAT
The DNA here is from genome assembly GCA_003485015.1 of bacterium. Classification (GTDB taxonomy): domain Bacteria; phylum UBA9089; class UBA9089; order UBA9089; family UBA9089; genus UBA9089. The sequence goes on along the minus strand of DNCN01000103.1, from coordinate 3,028 downwards.
ACTCTTTGACAAGGTCATAACACCTCAGAGGAACCTTGTGAGCTGAAGCTACCCTCAAGACGCTCTCGACTCCAAACTTCTCTAAGGTCTCCTTGATCCTCTTTGACCACGCAAGGTCACTCTTTGACCCCATAACGATCACTGCTTTACCCATGATTCACCTCCAATTCACAGCACTAAAAAGATTACAAATCCGATTAAGAGGGTGACAAAAACTGGAAGGAGTAGTCGGCTATAGATCTTTTTCATATCCGCCTTAAAATACTCTTCGGTTAGAACAAGGCAGACATGGACTGGCGAAAGGAGCACCCCAGCATAACCCGAGGCAAAAGCCAAGACCACCTCCCCCTCGCCCTTAAATAGAGGGATGAGCATGGGGAAACAGGTCCCGACATAAGAGACGGAGACTCCAGAGACAAGCCCAACCAAGAAGGGACAGACGATGATCATCAAAAGGGAGGGGACACGGTATTGGGATAATAGTGAAGTAATGTTAAGAATAGCCGAAGACCTTTCAAGTATTCCTTTAAAGACCATTATGCCAATAACTAAGACTACGACCTCATATGAGAACCCCTTAAGGATTACCCTCATCCCCTCTTTTAAGTCGATCCGATTGATGAAGAAGATAGGCACAATTCCTAAGCATAGGGAGATGACCAAAGGGATTCTCAGCCCTAAGGTTAAAGCAAAGACAAGTAAGAAAGGAAAAAGATTGAGGATTAATCTTCTTAAGACCAAGAAAGAAGTCTTCTGATGGCTCTTTTCTATTCTGATATCAGTAAGCCCAAGAATAGTTCCCATCAATAATAGCCCTAAAGCTAAAGGCACTTGGAGGATGATCAACCGCTGGAGTTCGATATTGGTCAGCTTGGCCGCCAATATTATCCCGGGATAGAGAGGCCAGATATATTCAAACGGATGCCTGAAGAGATAATTGATGAAGGCCTTTTTCTCCGATGAGAGCTCAAGTGGCTTGGAGACCTCTTCAACCAAGGGAGCCGAAAAGACTGCGCCGCCGATCATGGGCATAAGCCCAATTAAAGCGGGTAGACCAGCCAATATTATCCTTGAATCCTGAATGAGCCCCCTTAAAGAGGTGACTATCTCCTCTAAACTACCACTCTCCTCTAAAAGTTTGCTGAAGATACCAATAAGAAGAAGGGCAGTTGCCAATTCTAATGTTACTTTATCTATGGTAGAGAGGATGGCGATCTTAGATATATGGACAAAAGAGAGTCCAGAAAATAGTCCCAAGAAGAGACTGCCGATGAGGATTGCACATCCTATCGGCCATTTGAACCTCATAAGAGAGATGATGATCAGAAAGACGATTATGATCTTAAGGACTTCCATATACTCTTTTCAAATTTACTTGTTTAGGAAGGTAGATGTCAATAAGATTTTTTAAAAGAGTGGAAAATACTACCGTTTTTCTCGAAAAATATGCTATACAATGGTCTATGCAAACACAAAACTCATTACCCCTGGGTGGGGGATCACTGATGGCGAAATTACCTTAATTCTTTCATGCTAAATTCTTCCACACTAAGACTTAGGTAACTTTATCCAAGAGGGTGAAAAATACTATGGCTCAGGAAAGAAGATGGTACAAATGGTTCTATGATAATATTCAAAGTCGGTATTACAATCTTCTGGTCAGGTGGTGTTTCCTGCCCTTCGGCGGAGATGAAAGGTGTAGAGATAAATTGATAGAAGATATCGAATTTTCTACAAAAGAAGCGATCCTTGATATGTGTTGCGGAACAGGTGGAGTTACCTTCGCTATTGCCAAGAGGATAGGAAGGGAATGTGAAATTATAGGAATAGACCTCTCCTCTGGGCAGATCAATATAGCCCAAAGATCGAATCGTTTTGCTAATATTAAATTTATTGAGGGAGATGTAGTCAGTACCAGCTTTGAGGACGAATGTTTTAACAAGGTCTTTATCGCTCATGCCCTCCACGAAATGCCAAGAGAGATAAGATTAGAGGTCTTGGTAGAAACAAAGAGGGTTTTGGAGGAGAAGGGTAAGGTGATAGTCTTAGAGTTGAACCGTCCAGAAGATCTCTTTATCAGACTATTTACAGGATTCTGGTTCTTCTATTGGCTGCCCTTTAACTTCGAAACGCCCACTCGAAGGGATATGCTAAGACGTGGTCTTGTAAATGAAGTTAAAGAGGCAGGTTTTAAAGATATTAAGAAGATCTCAAAGTATAAGGGGATATTTCAGATAGTGGTAGGAGAGAAATAAAGGCTTTCCTTTTATGACTAGACCAATGTATCAAAAGTTGATCCTGGCCTCTTCATCGCCTCAGCGAAAGAGGTTATTAGAACAGATTGGTATTGAGGTAACGGTTGTACCTCCAGAGATATCTGAGGTAAAGAGAGAAGATGTGCCCATTGAGGAGTGGATCTGCAGATTGGCCCTGGCCAAGGCGGAAAACGTGGCTCAAAGATTTAAAAGCGGAGTAGTTCTTGGAGCAGATACTGTTGTAGTATTAGACAGTAAGGTATTTGGAAAGCCCAAAGACAACAAAGAGGCAGAAGAGATGCTTCGTGAATTATCAGGCACTACTCATAAGGTCATTACTGGATTGGCCCTCATAGATATTGAGATAAAAAACACCTTAGTTGAGAGTGTGACGACAGAGGTGACACTGAAAGGACTTTCACAGGCACAGATTGCTAATTATATCATTACCAAGGAGCCGTTGGGGAAGGCAGGTGGGCTGTGTGTTCAGGGGAGAGGTGCCCAGTTTATCGAGAGAATAGATGGCTGTTATACCAATGTAATCGGACTCCCTTTGGCTAAATTGACGGATATGCTGGAAAGGCTTACTTTGCAAAGTTACAGTCCATCTTGAGAGCCATCTTGCCACCTCTTTACCGCTTTACGTTTTTACTTGCATCCTCAACTAAAGAATAAAGCACTCCCAATCACATTTCTCTCCTTTTCCTGATAAACCCCTTATCTTTTTAGCTGATCTATGATATTATTCTTCAAGGCGATTATAAACCATTTGG
>DNCN01000187.1 GCA_003485015.1 bacterium | reverse complement strand
TGCACAAATAGTCTCATAGATCTGCTCGCTTGAGAAACCGCCAAGGTCGATAGCATCACATCGGCAAGTAGCGGCACAAGCACCACAACCCTTACAAAGGGCTTCATTTATTTGGGCTACATGCTTCTCTTCATCCAGAGAGATGGCTTTATAGGCACATACCTCGATACAATTTCCACAACCTCGACACCTTGCCTCATCGATTCGGGAGATCTGCCCCTCTGATTGGATAAACTCCTTTGATAGGAGGGTAGCCGCCCTCCCTGCAGCTGCTTTGGCCTGGGCAATAGATTCGGAGATCGTCTTGGGGTTATGGCAGAGTCCCGCCATAAATACCCCGTCCGTGGCAAAATCCACTGGCCTAAGTTTCATATGGGCTTCTAAGAAGAAACCCTCTTTGTTAAGCGGAACTTTGAGCATCTTGGCTAAGGCCTTATTCTCTTCATAAGGGGTAATACCTACACTCAAGACAATAAGATCAGCATCTATCTTTAAGTCCCTCTCTATTAGCGGATCAAAGACCTTGATCCCTAATCTCCCATCCTCTTTCTTTACTTCAGGGAGTTTCTCAAGATCATACCTTATAAATATCACCCCTTTTTCTCGGGCCTCTCTATAGTATCTCTCATTGAATCCATAGGTCCTGACATCTCTATAGAGGATGAAGATATTAGCTTTAGGAGAGAGTTCTTTAATCTTTAAGGCGTTTGAGACTGCCTGCTGACAGCATACCCGACTACAGTAAAGCCTTTCGTCAATACGGGACTCAACACACTGGATCATGACAATGGAGTTTTTGGCTTTGGGCTTTAAGCCTTGAGCCAGTCTTTCCTCAAGCTCCAATTGGGTGACGACTCGGTCGTCTTGGCCATAAAGATACTCTGTCGGTTTATGTTCGCTTGCTCCCGTAGCTACGATGATCACCCCATGCGAAAATTCAGCTTGAGACTCTGAACCTTCAATCCTGGTCTTAAAATTACCGACATAACCGCTCACATCAAGAACGGTTGCTGATTTATAGACCTCTATATTCGGATGACCCTCAACCTCTTTGATCGTCAAGGAGAGGAGCTCCTGTGGGTCTTCTCCTTCAAGGGCAAAGCAGATCCTTCTAAGGTTTCCCCCAAGCTCTGATTCACGCTCAACCAAATAGACCTTGTACCCCTGATTGGCCAGTGATAAGGCGGCGGTCATCCCTGAGAGTCCTCCGCCAATAACCAGTGCCTTTGGGTCTATACTCACAGGAAGCTTCTTGAGAGGGGTAAGGTTAGCCGCCTTGGATACAGCCATCTTTACCAGATCCTTTGCCTTCTGGGTAGCCGCGTCTTTATCCTCCATATGGACCCAGGAGCATTGATCACGGATGTTGGCCATCTCAAAGAGGTACTCGTTCAGCCCAGCTTCGCGGACGGTATCACGGAATAAAGGTTCGTGAGTTCGAGGAGAGCAGGAGGCAACCATTACACGGTTTAGGCTGTGTTCCTTTATCCTCTGCTTTATGGTCTCAAGGAAATCCTGAGAACAGGTAAAGAGCCCACGCTCCGCCCACTCAACATAAGGCAGTCTACTTGCATATTTGGTTACCTCTTCAACATCCACCACACCTGCAATATTTATCCCACAGTGGCAAATGAAAGCCCCAATCCGAGGTCTATCTCCCACAACATTCAACTCTTCAGGATATCCTTCTTTAGCGAGTTCCTTCTGTCTTGGAAACTTTAGATCCTCAGAAACTCTTGCTGCTGCAGATGATGCTTCCATGATCGATTCCGGGATATCTTTAGGAGATGAGATTGCACCACTAACATAGATCCCTGGCTGTGAGGTCTCAATTGGCGTGAAGGGATGAGTCTGGATAAAGCCAAGATCGTTCAGTTCTATCCCTAATTTATCGGCTAAGGTTGCTATATCCTTCCGGGGTCCAATTCCCACAGATAAGATAACTAAATCAAAGGCTGCCCTCTTGGGGAGGCCGTTCTCCACGTAATGGACCTCCAAGTGATCATTTTCATCTGTATCTACCTTCGAGACACGGGATCTCTTAAAGCTTACCCCAAACTGTTCCTCGGCTCGCTGGTAGTATTTGTCAAAATCCTTTCCATAGCAGCGCATATCCATAAAGAAGATGGTTGGAGTAATCTCTTTCTCATGCTCCCGGGCAATCACTGCCTCCTTTAGGGCATACATACAGCAGACCGCAGAACAGTAGTCATTCTTCACTTTAAGATCGCGGGAACCAATACACTGGATGAAGGCTACCTTCTTGGGGATCTTATGGTCTGAGGGACGAGCAATATGCCCCTGGGTTGGACCAGAGGCTGAGAGGAGTCTTTCAAATTCAAGGGAGGTAATGACATCTTTATGCCTTCCATAGCCGTACTGGGTAAGACTCTTGGGATTGAAAGGGTCAATGCCTGCAGAGACAATGATAGAACCAACCTCAAGCTCAATCTCTTTGGGCCTGTCCTCAAAGTCTATCGCCCCCCTTTCACAGATCTTTTCGCAGACTTGGCACTTTCCCTTGATGAAGTAACGGCAATTTGTTTCATCGATGACGTAGCTTGAGGGGATACTCTGTAAAAAGTACCGGTAGATGGCCCTGCGTTCCCGTAAGTCCATATCGAATTCATCCTTGACCTTGGTAGGACACTTCGCTGCACATAAGCCACAGGCGATACACTTTTGGGCATCGACATAGGTAGGCTTTTTAAGGATCTTTACATGGAACCCGGCACCATTCAATCTATGTACCCCTAACAGTTCTGAATAGGTATGTAGGGTTATATTTGGATGTCGGGCACACTCACTCATCTTAGGTGCTAAGATACAGATGGAACAGTCATTCGTTGGGAAGGTTTTATCTAACTGGGGCATACGGCCACCGATGGATGGGGTTCCCTCTAAGAGGTGCACCTGGGCACCCATCTCTGCCAAATCTAAGGAAGCCTGGATTCCGGCAATCCCTCCGCCAATGACTAAGACCTTCTTATTCTCTGTCATCCTAAATACCTGCTAGTCCCTCTATCATGGAATTTATCTTGGCAATCCTGTTCTTATCCTTATCGAAGAAGAACTTGATTATCTCATATCGAATTTCTTGAGAAAACCTATTGAGCTTTTCTATTTTGGCGTTTATTTCAGGCGGAGTATATCCAGCCTCAATCGCCATATTCCTCAAAACCTCTATTGCATCGCGGAACTTTGCATCTTGGGGGCAGGTGGCGTAACAGGTATAACAGAGCGAGCAAAGCCAAAGGGCATTAGAGGAGAGGACCTCCTTTTTCATGCCCAATAGGGCCATACGAATAAGCTTCATGGGACTATACTCCTCGGCCACATCAGCCACAGGGCAGGATGCTGTGCAAGTACCGCAAGAAAAACAGCGGATAAAATGTTCACCCCCAGAACGAGAGATGATCTCATGTTTAAAGTTCTGATCAAGCTTGGAAACTTCTAAGGCCTCCATATCTCCTCCCTTGCACTTTCAGTTTCAGAAAGATGAACTGCATCAAATACCTCTTTAAATGGGAGAAATTTCTTCCTCTCAGCTTCAAAGATGTCCCTCTCCTCTTCAGTAGCAAAGTTATCATCGGTTACAATCTTAAAATGCCTTGTCTCGGTAGATAAATTATGGGGATAAATCTTTAACTCATCCCCTTCCTGGATAAAGCCAGCAAAAGGGGTGATCTCCAGACGCCTACCGATCTTCCCATGGGTAGCCAAGATATAGACTTCCTTAGCCGCTTTTATCATCAGTCTCTTTACCTCTGCCTCGCCTGTAGTCACCGTCATTAAACCCTCATCAAATAAGACACAGGTGGTACCTAAAAATGCTTTGTCGACCTGAAGGTTTTTTAAGAATTGACTTGTAACCTCGCCTACAAGTGAAAAGTTTGTCTTCTGAAGCTCTCCCCCTGTAAGGATCAGGGTTATTCCACTGGAGTCAATAGTCTCATCGCAGAAATTTACGGCATTGGTGATGATGGTGACATCCCGTGACCGTTCCACAATCTCTTTAACGAGTAAGGTAGTAGTGGTACTAGCATCAACAAGGAGGACATCGCCATCGTTTATGAAATTGCTGACAACGTAGCGAGCAATCTCCTCCTTTTCAAATCTAAATCTCTGCATCCGGGCCTCAAACGGTGTCATCTTAGGTTTTATAAAGGTTCCCTCAATACCTATTGCGCCCCCAGGGACCCTCTGAAGACACCCTTCTTCTTCAAGGTGTCTTAGATCTGCCCGAACAGTTCCTTCCGAAACTCCAAGTTTCTGGGCAAGCTCAAAAACCCTTACCTCCCCCACTTCTTTCGCTAATGAGAGGATCTTGGATCTGCGATCACCAACTTTCCCATGTTTTATCGGGCCCATCTTTAAATTTTCTTTTGAATCGTCAGATTTTACTAACAAAATAGCAGATATATTTCACAATTTTTTTGTTGAATTGGAAAAATTATTTTACTGTTTTCCTTCTATGCTGTCAAGAATTTTTTAAAAAATTTTAGACCTTCCTCCAAATCTTCATAAACTTCTTGTCTTTTCTTCTACCTCATGGTATATTTCCTATAGCAACTCTTTACTTCTTCTTTTAAGCACAGGGCTATAGAGGATGGGTATCTGAATTTCACCTAGAGATCGAGAAGGTCTCTAAAGAAACAAGTGAGGGATGAAGAAGATTATGGAACAGTATAAAGACTTTAAGGCTACTTTTCTATATTGTGATAGCTGCTCTGGCTCTATGCCGGTCAGGGAGAAGCTACTCTTGATCCTACCCGATGGATATTTATTTGGGTATACCTGCTGCAATTGTGGTAAGGTGGTAGGGGATAAGAAGGTGCGTCTTGAAGAGAAGGATAGAATACTCTTCTGGAGGAGGTGAAAGATGAAAAGAAGTGTTCCTCTCTCTAAGGTAAACAGATTGATCAACTCCGGGAATCTGATTTTAGTGACCTCAAGTTATAAGGATAAAGCTAATATTATAACTTTGGCTTGGCATTCACCTATTTCGATTAAACCACCTATAATTGGCATCTCTGTAGCAAAGACACATTTCTCCTCAGAGCTAATTTTAAAAGGTTAAGAATTTATCATAAACATT
>DNCN01000167.1 GCA_003485015.1 bacterium | reverse complement strand
CGACCTGAGCACTTCTCTTCTTATCTTAAACGGGAAGAGGGAATGGGGAAGAAGGGTATAATCGATGGACTTCTTGAGGGGGTCGAATACAAAGAGGGCCTTCTGGAAGAGTTGGAGGAGAAGTTGATTCGATTGGTCTTAGAGAGGGTTAGGGGGAATAAGACCCGGGCGGCCAAGATTTTGGGGATAACCAAAAATACCCTTAAGGCCAAGATGGAAAGGTATGGAATAAGATAAAGTCCAATCTCTGAGCCTCTTGGGTAAAATTCTCTGAGGCAGAGAGACTCCAAAAGAGAAAGAGTGGTATCAATTTTTGATACCGGGGTCAATTTTTGACCTTTAGGCCTTAGTATTTATAAAATAAAGAGTTAAAGAATAAAGGGGGTCAATATTTGACCCTTTTAGATTTATTACTCAGGGGCAATCCAGACTTAATTAAAGGTATAAGTTTATAAAAATCAAATACTTATAAAAAAAGATGTACATTCATACATCTTTGGCGCACTTTATGCTCCATAAAATATTATGGAAATGTGTCCAAGAAGGTGAAAAGTATGTCTAATGTATGCGCTATTTACCAAGGATGTGGGGCAGAAGAGCGGTATCGTTGTCAGGCCTACTTTAGAGATTGTAACTGTTGGGAGGTAAGGGTTATCCCCTGTTGCCAGAGGCGTAATAAGGACCGGTGTGAGGCCTGTATGATCTATCTTGCCTTGAAGGAGTGTGAACTTCAGGATGAGGATAAAGAGGTTTTGGTCAGGGGGTTTTTAAGGGTAAAAGATGAAACCCTCTACTGTAAAGCCATCTCTATTTTCTATTAAGAAGGCAGTAGAAACAGGAGATTACTTCAATTAAGGAGATATTAGAGGGTAGAGAAAGGTAAGAGTGCAAGAGATGTTCAGGATAATAAGATGGACTACAATCTTCCTTCTTCTAGTGGTAGTGGGTACTAACCTCTACGGAGGTTTTCCGGAGGGGACTACCCCTTCCATTCCAAAAGAGGAGTATGCTAAGGGTGTACTCCTCTTAAAGTTTAAGGAAGGCAAAGAACCATACTTTATAGTCAAGACCGATGGTCTTGCCTTAACGGGGATACCTTCCATAGACCGTCTCAATAGAGGATTCAAGGTCAGAGAGATGGAGAGGCTCTTTCCAACCGTTAAGAAAGAACCAGGCCTACCTGATCTTACCACCATCTATAAACTCACCTTACCTGAAGAGATAGATATTCCCACTGCAGTTAGTGTCTATGAGCGTGATCCCAACATCGAATACGCAGAACCTGACTACATCTGCCATATCTTTACCTCCAACAGGATCACCCCCAACGATCCCCTTTTCTCTGAGCAGTGGGGTCCAAAGAAGATCCAGTGTGAGGCGGCCTGGGATATCGACCAAGGGAGCCCCGAGATAGTTATCTGTATCTCTGATACCGGTATCGACTGGAACCATCCAGACCTGGCCAATAACATCTGGAGGAATATGGCCGAGATAAACAGTAAACCTGGTGTAGATGATGATGGCAATGGTTACATAGATGACTACTATGGCTGGAACTTTGCTGGTGTGAGTAATAATAACCCTATGGATGACCACGGCCATGGGACCCACTGTGCTGGGATTGCCTCAGCAGCAACCAATAATGGGATTGGTATAGTGGGCGTGAACTGGTATGTGAGACTTATGGCTGTCAAGGGACTCACTGCAGAGGGGTCGGGATATGCCACCTGGCTGGCAGAAGGTATTGTTTATGCGGCAGACAACGGGGCCAACGTTATCTCCATGAGTTGGGGTGGTTATGGTGATTCCCAGACCGTAGAGAATGCCTTGAATTATGCCTATGCCAAAGGGGTGGTCTTGGTGGCTGCGGCTGGAAATAAGAATTCATCCAGTGCCCCCCTGCCAGCAAAATACGCAAACGTGATGGCCATTGCGGCCACAGATTCAAATGACAGTAAGGCCTGGTTCTCAAACTACGGCGACTGGATCGATGTGGCTGCTCCAGGAGTGAAAATCCTCAGCACTGTCCTGGATAATAACTATGCTTCCTGGAGTGGGACATCGATGGCCTGCCCCCATGTCTCTGGTCTGGCCGGGCTCATCCTCTCCCAAGATCCTCGTCTAACCCCTGCAGAGGTGAGGGAGATAATCAGAAAGACTGCCGACAATATCGATGCCATAAACCCAGGTTATGAAGGTAAGCTTGGGACAGGAAGGATCAATGCCCATAAGGCAATCTTGCGCTCTAGTTCTATTAAATGTGAGATAATTAGGCCCACCCTTGCCTGGTATAAAGGGACGATTACCATTGAGGCCACTGCCTCTGATTCGCAAGGAACTCCCATTAGTCTGGTTGAATTTCAATATTCAACCGATGGGACTGATTGGTATGACTGTCCAGATAGTCCGGATCCTACTCCCCCCTTCAAGATAGAGTGGCAGACAAGACCAGAGAATGGAACAGATTCCACGGTCTATCTGCGGGCCAGGGCTAGGAACTCAGCGGGTAAGTATTCTCCTTATGCTCTTCAGCAGATCAAGGTAGACAACGAGGCGCCAACGACCAATCATAATTACGACAATCTCTGGCATACCCAGGACTTTACCATAACCCTAACCCCAGATGACCAGGGAGGAAGCGGGGTAACCGGGAAGAACATCCACTATAAGATCACTGGCCAGCCCTTAAAGAATGTGGCCGATAATGGACCACCAAGGATCGAGCTTGAAGGTCCATACAACACCCTGGAATACTGGAGTGTAGACAGCCTAGGAAATACTGAACCGAAGAAGGGACTCAAAGGGATTAAACTTGACAAGACTCCCCCGGATTTCTTTGACTTTAGTAAGGATCCTGTGGATCTGACTGAGAACTCAACTGGCCCATTCAAGGTAAGTCTGAGGGTGGATGATCTCAAAGAGGGGAGTGGCCTCTACGGAAAGATCCCTCAATTAGACTACTGTATAGGGACTGGTAGTTGGGTTGGCTATCAGGATATGACCTATGAAGAAGGAGATACCTGGTCGTTCCTGATCCCTGAACCTCCAGATGGTTGGAAGCCATATGGTGGCGAGACCATCTACTACCGAGCAAGGTGCTCCGATGTGGCAGGGAACCTTGGAATAAGTGAAGAACAGAATGAGTTGATAGACCCCTATAATGATCCACCCACCATAAAGGTTACCTATCCACCTGTAGGTGGAGCAACCGCTGATACTTCCTACACCATAAGATGGATCGACTCCGATCCAGACTCAGATGCCTCAATCTCCCTCTACTATGAGGAGGCAAAGACCAATCTATCTAGAGAAGAAGCCAGAGGGAATATCCCCAAGGCCTATGCCTCAAGCTGTATCTTCGGTTATCCTGATAGATACCGGATAGAGCATCTCATCGATGGCCTCTATGGAGATAGCCACTCCTGGCGTCCCTCACCAAGGGACCTTGCACCCTGGATAAAGATCGAC
>DNCN01000160.1 GCA_003485015.1 bacterium | reverse complement strand
ACAAAGGAAATTCCTATACTATCAAGTTACCTTGGAAAGGCCTTAGAGATAGACAAATCATTGAGTAGAACAATTGCAGATGAATATCTTACCAAAGCCGAGGAATTAAAAATCAAATCATCTGAACCAAATGATCCTATCTGGTGCTACACCCAGGCCGTAGAAGTAGAATCTTCCTATAAAGGGAAAGTAGCTGAGATATGTTTTGTCACTACAAAGGACTATTTGGAGAAAGGATTTGAAGAGGCATCCTTTGAGTATGCCAAGAAGAGTGTAGATCTATCCCCTGATTATATAAAACCAGGCGGCGAACTATACCTTAATAAAGGAAAAGTCTTTTTTGATTCAGGAGACAAGGCCAAAGCGGGCAAGTTCCTCCGTATAGCCTTGAGTCTTGACCCAAAGAATGAGACAGCCAAAAGCCTCATGAAAGGGATAAGAGATTTTTCCTCTCCCACTGCAACCTGGAATACACTCAAGATGGCTCTCAGGGAGAGGGATGAGGACCTCTTCTTAGAATGTTTTTATGAAGATGAAGAGAAAGAGATCACGAAGCACAGTATAGAAATAGCATTTGGAGATAAAGAGTTTCACAATGCAATACTAAATTCTGTAATTATCAGAGAGATAGCGGAAGGGGATAATTTGAGACTGCTACAAATTAAGGTGGAGGAAGATGAGGGGGATATATGGTTTGTTCGTGAAGACGATGAGTGGAAGTTTGCCGCAGGAGGGCCTCCTGATGATTGGAAATTTGCCCCAGGATGGTCTCCTGATGAGAAACGAGAAGCAATAACAAAAAAGCGTCTAGGAGCTTTAAGAGGGGCCGTGGTTATCTATTACGGAGACCACGAAGGGAGATATCCTTTGACACTTGATACCCAAAGACATAAAGACCCAAAGAATGCAGAACAGCTTAGGCCTTTTACAGATTATATAAAAGGGGGAGAGCTCCCTGAGGCTATGCTCAGAAGGGGTGTCCCCAATAGTGAGTCCAACAAAGTTTACTATGGAAAGACTCCTAACAATCAAGGTGGTTGGCTTTATGACCCCAGCACAGGAAGGGTAAGGGTCAATTCTACATACAAAGATACAAGAGGTATTCCGTATTCAGACTATTGAGGTATTCTTAAGGAGGAGATGATGATGGCAAAGAGATGTTTTTATTCCATCATAATTCTGGCATGTATTTTAGGGTGGGGTAACCCAGGGGACGTTGTTGAGTTTGTTAATCAATTCCTTGACAAGAATACCGAATCCCGATATAATGATTCTATGTCGAGACAAGCAAGAATTGATCTTTGCGGAAATATTTAGGGAAAACGAAGGAACAATTGAGGAGATACTTAAATAAGTCAATAAACTCAACAACGTCCCTTAAATTCCATATAGCAAGCTAATTCACTTATGTTTTTATAGGGATACTGCCGAGTGGATTAAAGAAGCAGGCAGAGTTACGGATCTTTCTTAACAAGGAGTTTTTGGCAATGTTCAGATTAAGTAAGAAGCTAAGACAATTAATGCTAATGTTTGAGATATTTGAAGGTAGTAACCCCGATGGTCTTACTCCAGAGGAGCTAGAGAAGAAGAATAGGAGTCTTGTTCCATTTCTTTTGGGAGAGTTTAAAAGAAGGGGTGATTTTGGGAAAAATATTATCCTAAAGACACACATCCTTTGGGCTCTCAGGAAGATCAAAGATGAACGAATAGCCGAATTTCTGGTCGATAGAGTCTTTAAGAGGCCAAAACCACATTACACTCTCTTTGGTCTTGCAGCCCTAGCAGAATCTTACACCCACCCCAAAGCTAAAGAGATATTCATGCGCTATCTTTACTCTGATATACCAGCAGAACGGGAACATGCAGCTATTGGGCTTTACAGGTTAGGGGATCCAAAAGGGATAGAGCATTTGATCTATGAGATCGAGAAGGTTCATCCTATTTTAAAAGGAAAATCGGCTCAAGATCGAGGATTTACAGCCCTCTCCTTGGGCAAATTGGGCGATAAAAGGACAATCGATCCTCTATTCCGTAATCTTGGTGAACTCACCTGGTATGCTGCCTCGGCACTGATCGAAATAGCTAAGAAAACCGAGAAAGAGGTAAAAGAGACAATAATCGATAAGGCAGCTAAGATATTAGATTCAATATCGGATCCAAGCTCCCCTGGACCTTTCAGTGCTGCCTATATCCTCTGTATGCTGGGTGACGAGAGGGGACTGCCTATAATGGCAGAGACCTTAAAATTGAGAAAAGAGAGGTTGTCAGAAGGGGAAAGGGATGATCATCTCCCTCTGGGTTGTTCCTTCTTAGCCAGGCATGCCTTAGCCGGATTGAATACAGATAGAGCCCTAAGGATACTTGCAAGATATTTGAAGGAATCTGATGTAACAAGCTGTATCGATGGCTCCTTCTTATATAGAAGTTTTATAGATGACCCACTCCTTAAGGCAATAGATGTAGATATAAGAAAGATAGAGAAAGAAAGAATGGAGGACGATCGTTTAACTCTCTCTCACACTGCTGGTAAGATAGACGATAAGGTCCTCTCCATGGAGGCTAGAAAAAGAAGAGAGAGGCTTAATCAGATAGTATTAGAGGCATTTCACAACTTCAGGTTAAAGTATGGAGAGAAGGAAGCAAGCGGCACCTGAAGTTACTGATTAAAAAAATGAGGAGGAGATGTAGTGATGTTGAGGTATAAATTGGTAGTTCTATTAATTTTTGTGATCCTTTCGGCTATAGGTGTTGATTAGGGGACGTTGTTGAGTTTATCAATTAACTCCTTGACAAGGATATCAAATCCCGATATAAT
>DNCN01000032.1 GCA_003485015.1 bacterium | reverse complement strand
ATTGAGCTCAATAGATTTAATTCCGTGCAAAAGTTTTGGATGCAAAATAATATTGGGAGTTGAATAAAAACAATCCTATTGAGGATATCGACTTTACGATCCATGTCTGGAATCATGGGAATTGGGGGGCATACTACGACAACCTTCATCTCTTACTCCACCTTTTAAGACTTACCACAAGAAGGATAAGGATCAAGATAAAAATAGTAAGGGAGATAAATAGTCCTACCTTGAATGAGGGGGGGTCGTATATAAACTCTACAAGATGGCGGCCATTACTGAGTTGGACTGCCCTCATAATGTAGTTCGCCCGAAGGATCTTCCCCTTTTTGCCATTGACAAAAACCTTCCAGCCAGGATACCAGGAGTCAGAGAGGACAAGAAAACCATCTTGATTTAGCTCAGCCTGGATGATTACCTTCTCAGGTTGATACTCAATTATAGTGGCCTCCCCCTGAGCCTTTGAGCCTTTGAATCCCTGAGGTTCCTCTTCTAAAATAACCGCCTTCTTGGGATCAAAGTCTAAGCTCTTTAGCTCATCAAATATTTCCTCTTTGGTCTTTAAAACCTTACCCTCGGGGACAATCCAAGCCCTTGGAAAGGCCTTTAGGTCTTCATAGATCTTTATCTCGCCATCATAGACAGGCTTTAGATCTTCACCCTCCAGCTCATTTTCAGCCAGAATATATTTGACATTCAAGACTTGCAAGAACTTTCGATTGGCTTGGGAGAAGATATTTATCCAGTTATGGTAGACATCCGGTGAGACCAGCTCCTTCATAAAGTCATGATAACGGGCAGAGTGAAAGGATTCATAACCCTCAACACTTTGAAGTTTATAGATAATATTAGTATTTGGGGGTAGGATGCAACCAAAGGCAGCAATTCTAAAAGGCGGTTCCTCATCCAGTTTAGCAGTTAAAAAGCTGAGGGATGGAGTTTCTGGAAAGAGCCACTCTTTAGGAGTCATAGGATTGTATTTCATCCCAAAATACAGAAGATCGAAGCTAATAACTAAAAGAATAGCTCCTTTTAGGCTTTGAGTTTTGAGCCTTGAGCCTTGAGCTTTGAGAAGGAGAGAGAGGATAATAATTGAGGAAAAGACAAGGAGAATGGGAATATTCATCGAGGGATTCCTGAGGCTAAAATGCCAGGCAAGAAGTTGCAATTGTAGATTGAAAATTGTAGAGTGTAGATTGAATTTAGGAAGAAGAAGGAACATCAACCATCCGAGAGTAGCAATGGCCAATATCCAGACGACAATTCTAATAATCCATTCTTTTCTGCTCCCTGTTCCCTGTTCCCTGCTCCCTGCTGTAAGATGCTCCGCTCCCATCCCTGCTAAGATAGATCCAGAGAAGCAGAAAAGAAAAATGCTCCGAGAGATCCCTATCTTATTGAAACCAGGGACAAACCAGTAAAGGGGTAGATAGAGGAATGTGCCTAGGGCAAGTAGCAATGAGACTATCCAAAAGCAAAAGAAGAATCGAGTATCCTTATCTTTACGCAATAATCCAGCTAATAGAGCCAGAATCAAAGGTAATACCCCAATATACCCACAATATTCGTTGTAATTCCTCCCCCCTACCTTGGGTATTTTCATCTTAATCAAACCAGCCCCATAAAACCAACTCCGCACGGTCTCATAACTATGCGGCGGCGCCGGTGTCCCATAAAAATCCGGAATAACAAAGGTAACTAAGTTCGCCACTGGCAATGGATTCAGTTCCCTAAATTCAACTGTTGGCCGAAAAGAGGCTTCTGCCTCTTTGAAGGTAGGAAGGATATAGATGGATGCTAAGGATATGCCAAGGATAAAGGCACAGATAACAGTTGCAAAAGATCTGAGCAACCCTTTTAAGTCTCTCTTGGCTTTATAGGTCAAAAGTATTTTGAAGCTAGCGTATATAAAAGAGGAAAGTAGTAAAAGGATAGCAAACTGGAGATGCGAACTGAAGAAACGTATTCCTATGGAAAGGGTGGTAAGGATAAAATAGACCAAGTTCTGTTTTACTATCAATCTATCAATCAAGAGAAAAATGATTGGAAACCAGAGACCCCCACCCACAGTTGTCTCAAACTCAAGCCAAACAGCAAAGACACCGTTTAGCATAAAGACTATAGCTCCAATCAAAGAACCAAAGGGATTTATCTTAAGGGCTACCGAAAGAAAGAGATACATAAACAGGCCACAGAGAAAGATCTGAAGAATAATGGTCAACTTATAAACCAGGTGAGGAGGAAAGAGAAAAAGGAGCATGTTTAAGGGGGGTATGAAAGGAAGAGTAAGACATGGAGTTCCACAGAAAAGCAAAGGGTTCCATAAAGAGATTCCTTTTTCTTTTATAATCTGCGAAGAATATTCCTTAGTGGGATAAAATTGGGTGATACAGTCACTAATTAAGGGGTTCTTTGGCGTTCCCTCTACTTGGCAGTAGCTTTTCCAGGGTTGAAATAAAAAGCTTACTATGTCAGCCGGAAGTGGTAGATAGCCAAGAAAGAAAGCCTTCCAGAAAAAAATAACAGTTAAAATAGCTAAGATTAAAAGAGAGAATATCCCCTGGGTTTTACTCCCATCGCTCAGCTTTATCATGCTAAGAAGCTTTCTCTTAGAAATTCAAAGAGATATCTTTTGCGGATTCCTAATACTTTATCTTGCCATAACATATCGCAACCTCTGCACGGATCAAAGTTAACCATTTCTCTGGTCATCGCTTCTCTCAATTTTACTATCCCATCACTGTTCCAAATCTCTGAGATTGTTGAATCCTTCACATTATTTAATCCGAGCTTGCCAGTAATATCAACACAACAAGGGACACATTTACCATCCCACAGTATGCCTAAAGAGTACCACAAGAATGAACAGGGAGTATAGCTACTTCCTCTTGCTCTATCAAGTTCATTAAAATACCCACCAAAACTATGTGAAGGAACAATTTGTAGATGATTCAGTCCGTTAGATTTAAGCATTCTGATAAAATTATCTTTATCTGGTAAATTAGAAGGATGCGGCTTTAATTCAACAACCCGAACGACTGTGTATGGCCTTTTGCTCCTGAGCCTCTTCTTCAACTTCAAAAACATTAAAATCTTATTTAAGGTCTTTTCAAAGTCCGCTCCTACTTTTATCTGTTCATACTCTTCTTTTGTATATCCATCAAAAGAGAATGTTATCCTGGCCAGTCCAGACTCAATCAACTTCTCACTCTTCTCCTCAGTTAATACGGTGGCATTTGTGTTAAATGAAACGGTAAGACCGGACCTTACCCCGTATCTGACCATCTCTAATAAACATGGGTGTAACAAGGGTTCACCAGAGAGATGAAGGATTACCTCGTTGGCAAAAGACCCTATCTCATCAATGACCTTCTTATAAAGGTCAAAATCCATAAGACCTGGTTTTATAAGACCTTCAATGCTTTGCGGACACATTACACATCTTAAGTTACATTTAGAAGTAACATCAATGAATATTCGATATGGTAAGTAATCTAACCTTGTTAAACCACTTCGATAGGCGAAAAAGGTCTTCAACAATAATCTTGTTAGTTTCAATTTATGCATCTTTGGGCAGTGATCTCCATTCTACCAGATTTCATTGCCAGACTCTGAATTATGCTCAGGGGTGCAAACAACATCAGCAGAAAGGGGTTATTTATCGAAAAAAAAGGTTTCAAAGAGGGTAATTTATCACTCAGATAGAACTGAATACTCATTATCCAGTCGTTCGGGGTAAATCCATATCTCATCTCTTTTATCCTGAAGCCATTATTCCGGAGAAGTAGGTCAAGATTAAACGGATTAAAGGTGTAGATATGTCTTGGCACATCAAACCCCCTCCAGTATTTTCCAAATATCCTTCTTTCCCACGAATTGGAGTTGGGGAGGATAACCACAACCATCCCATCGTGACGAAGAATCCTTTTTGTCTTCTCAATGGCCTTTTCGATATTCGGAATATGTTCCAGACTGTGCTTGAATATTACTATGTCAAAAGAATTATCTTTTAACTGAGCATTTAAGAAGGTAGAAACTTTTATAACCCCAAATCTAGAGGCAAGTTTAGCTGCATCAGGATCAGGCTCCACTCCATATAAATTTCTGGCACCAAGAAGGTTTAACGCTCGTAAGAGATACCCCCTACCGCATCCCACATCGAGTATCTTTGCCTCAATTCTCGAGATTTTAACAATCTTTTTTGCCCTTCCTTTTTCCATTATCTCTACCAAAATCTTAGTTAATCTGCCATACTCATCACAATAATCCTTTGGGTAATAATCTTTCAAATCGTCTTCCGAAGGAATAGGATTTAAGAATACTAATCCGCAATTTTTGCATTCAAAGAGATCGAATCTCCCATTTATATTATAAAGGAGGTCTTTACCCGTAAAACTGAATTTCCCCTTGCATCTTTTACATAAAGGACAGATTATATTACTCATCTTTCTCTTAAAACAGACTTGATTGCATGATCCATTTGACAGGAATCTTCATAATAACAGTTTTTTATTAAATTGGCTCTCATAATTGTCTCATTCTTCAATCTCTCCCTGAGTTTTTCATCGCTTAAGAGTAAGATAATTGCATTAGCTACCTCTTCAGCCGAGGAAGTCTTTACAAAGAGACCTGCCTCACCCATAATTTCGTGATTAACTGGAGTATCATACAAGATGGTCGGTAAACCTGCAGCTAAGTAATGATATAATTTTCCATGACCCTCTGTTGCTGAAATTTTCAATGAGATAGCAACATCCCCTATCGAAAGATAATCCGGAAGCTCTTCATAACTTACGCGACCAATAAAGATGAATTTCTCCTCCAGACCAAGTTCGGTTACCATTTTACGGTACTGTACCTCAGGATATCCTATTAAGACAAACCTTATGTTATCTATTTTTTTCTTTACTACCAGAGAGGCGGCATCCAACAACATATCAATACCGTGGAGCTTAGAGAAATAACCAGTATATATAACAACCGTCTCACTCCTTATACCCAACCTCTCTCGCCTTTCATTCCGATTTTCTCTTGCCTTCGCATAATTATTTGAATTGATCATATCCCTTACAAGATATACCTTCTCTTTATTGGTTTTATTCTTTAATTTTTCTGCAAGAGCGAAGGTGTTACATATTACCGCATCGGCCAAACCGAGCAGTTTCATCTCAAATCTTTTCAATATATTCGATAACGCAATAGACTTTATAAAACCCTGTTCCAAAAGTTCCACCGCGGCAATCCCTTGGATATCATAAATAACTGGTATTCTCAAAAGACGGGAAGCGATGTAACCTATGAGAGCACCCTCAATAAGATAGGCATAGATTATCTCGGGTTTAAATCTGATCGATTCCCATACTGTCTTCACAAGCAGAATGAGATCGAGATAGACCTTATGCCATGAAGCACCAACCTCTACCTTTCTATACCATGTTAGATAAGGAATTCTTTTTATCCTTACCCCAGAGATATCTCTTCCGTGATGGTATGTGCAGATGAGAACATCATATCCAAAGCCCTGCAAGATTTTTGTATTTTCATATATCCTTATATGACAGCCCCGATCAGAAAAGAATGGCGTAGGAGCAACGATAAGAATCCTCATCTTTACCTTCTTGCCCAAATCTCTAAAAGACCCCCCACTCCCCCTTCCAGAACCTGAAAGAAGAAGACGATTAATGAAAGAGAAAGAGCCATTACAGGAGCGACTCCATAATATTTGAGTAAAAACACAAAAGTTCCCTCTCTTACACCAATTCCCGCTATCGAGATAGGAAACATCTCAACTATAGTGACAATGGAGAAGATCCAGAGAATAGCTCCAAAAGGAATTTTCACGCCCAGGGCAAAGGCAATAAAATAGAACCAAAGGCCATTTAGGAAGCAGGAAGCAACTCCGTAGCCAAAAGAGCCTATTACAGAGAGACGGTGATTCTGATATGCCCTTAAGAGATTCCATAGAGAGACTCCACTTTTTAGGCTTTGGGGGATATCTTCTTTTGTCTTCTGGAGTTTTTGAAGGATTGGCCTAATCGATCGCTCCAAGAGCAGGGAAAACCTGCTACTTAGCATAATTCCCAGAATGATGGCAATAAGGAGCAGAATAAAGGATGCACAGATGAATGCCTTCCAGAATTTAGAGTCGATGGCTAAAGGTGGATTAATTATTAAACAGAAAGGGATGATAAGTAGACGTGGGAGGATGAGCATAAATCTATCTATAACTATTGAGAGGGCACTTTTTAGAACATCCCCCGTGAGACGGGTTAATTTAAAAGCCTTGACGACCCCTCCGCTTATTGTATAGCCAGGGAGGAAAAGGGTATAAAATGTAGCTATAAGATTCAACTCCATCAGCTTGAAAAAAGGAATCTTCCAACCTAAGCCAGAGAGAAGAAGTTGCCAACGGTTGGCATGAATAATCCAGATAATTAAAGTAAGAAAAAGGGTTATTGAAAGATAGGAATAGTTGAGACCTAGAAAAAGAGACCACACTTGGGCAAGATCAACTCTTTTTACTAAAAAAAGGATTAAGATGAAACTTATAAAGAATTTAAAGAATACCTTAAAGGGGGTACCTATTTTCATGTGATAAAAAATTTTGCACTTCCTAAGAGATTCCCTTGGTTTTGTTAATAATCTTAAGATACATCTTTTCTGTCCAATTATCTTTTGTTATTATCCAGAGGGCCAAGGGAATCCTTACTAACGCTGATGCTCCATAGAATATCAATACCACGAGAGGTGCAACATGAACCTTTAGGAGGATATCTAAGAGTATGCTTAGGGTTATCGCATGGAGTATCTTTTCATTGAAGAAGAATAACCTAAAAAGAGTCACTATAATTTTATTTTCAGTAATCTTCTCCCCCTCTTCTTCTAATATATCTTCATCTTCACTCTTTATATTTTTATAGTTAGAACTAGAGATAATGGCTGAAAATAATGTCTGGACTGCAGCATGCTCAACGGGCTTAAGAAAAGAGATGCTATTAACAAAACCCGCTACGAGCCAAAGTACATTACCACCATTTACAGAGTAGCAATAAGCTCCAAATCCTACCCATAAGGCGGTCAATGTCAAGTAGGCACTTGTATGCTCTAAGAATAGACCGTGGATGGTCTTATTTTTTCTGTATCTAGCGATCTCTCCATCTACCGTATCAAAGATGTAATTGAGGTGAAAACAGAGAAGACCGATCAAAGCTATTATCTTCACCCCTGTACCTAAAAGAATCCCTCCAAATATCCCTAAAAGAAGACCTACCCAACTGACCTGATTGGCCGTAATCCGGGTGTGCAGCAACAACCAAGTTATATAAATAGAGATTCTTCTTCCCACATTTTTAGAATACCAGGTCTCGGTGGGATCTTTGTGTGATAATTGAGAGATTGATCTTAACTCTTTAATTGATATCATCGTACTCCTTTTCTGCTTTCAATACATCTTCAGGAAAGTCTATTTCGATCCATTTCAATCCCGCTATAGATTCAACCTCAAAATCTACCTCTTTAAATAGCGATGACAGTAGGTCTTCATATCCAATAGTAATATTTCCATCTTTTATCTCTTTCTCTGTCAACGATATAAGAATTGTACTCGCTTGACCATTCATCTTCATAAAACCAATCCATTCACCAAACATATCAAACTCACCCTTTATAGCTCTCCCTGTTTTAACAATCCGCCCATCCTTCACCCCCACCATCCACTCTTCACCTTCACTCTTTGATAAAGGGTCGACCAAGAGAAGGTTCTTTTTGGGGGATCCGACTAACCTCTTCAAGACCTCTGGCTCAAAGTATACATCTGCATCCATCAACAAGACCTCACCCTTCACTCTGTCTTTTGCCCTCCATAAAGAAGTGATGCTTCCTTTAGAGAAATCTGGATTCTCTACAAAAATCACTCTTGCCTCAAGATTTAATGAGTCCACAAAACTGATCACCTTCTCTTTTCTATATCCCACTACCAGATCAATCTCTTTTATTCCCTCCTCAAGAAGTGTCTCCAAGTATCTTTCGATAAGCCGTTTATCTTTGATCTTTAAAAGGCATTTAGGATCTTTTGTGTACCTCATGATCCTTCTTCCTACTCCGGCAGCAAGAACTATCGCTTTCATAGTGATTAGATGATCTCCCCTATCGCTTCAAACAACCTTTCGATGTCAGACTCGCTAATCTCACCCATATTAGCTATCCTGAATATTTTATTAGATAGACCACTCTGCCCTGCATAGATGACAAATCCCTTCTCTTTTAGTACATCGTGAAGATATGCGTATGAGATCCCTTCGGGCAGATGAAAGGATGTTAAAATATTACTGGACAGAGATCCATCAAGAAAAGTCTTAAGATTTATCCCTTTTGCCCTCTCTCTTACCATAGAGGCCAACCTTCTATACCGCTCAATCCTTCTCTCGATTCCCTCCTTTAACAGCTCATCTAATGCCTGGTTAAGGGCATACATGATCTGTATCGGGGGCGTAAAAGGAAAGGTTCCTTCTTCTTGGTAATGATAGTAATTCAGTAGGTTAAGATACACACTTCGAGGGTTTATCTCTCTTCTTGCCTGCTCTAGTATATCCTGTCTTGCAACTACGAACGAACACCCTGGCACACTCTGAAGACATTTATTTGCTGTTCCCACAAGCACTCCTATCCCCCATCCCTCAAAATCGAGTACCTCACCTCCAAAACTGCTTATTCCATCCACCATAAAAAACTTTCCCGGATATTCCTTTAAAAGGGTGCCAATCTCCTCAAGAGGGTTTAATATTCCGGTGGTAGTCTCGTGGTGGACAACCGCTACCATTGAGAGAGCTTCCTTCTTTAAAATATCTTCTACTTCGATAATATTTATTCTTTTTCCATATTCATAGCTCAGTTTTATGGTGGGAATACTATAGACTCTAGCAATTTCGACCATCCTCTCCCCGTATACACCATTGGTGATAACCAGAAACTTCTTATTTTGAGTAACCAGGGAGCAGATAGAGGCTTCAATTGCAGCAGTACCAGAGCCTGCAAGAATTATTACCTTGTACTTTTTGGGGTCGAGGTTATAGACCTCAAGAAGCTTGGCACGGATGGAACGGAGAAGAAGAGTAAATTCCTCTTCCCGGTGGCAAATATCCTCCTTAAGCAGGGCATTTCTTACACTCTCTCTTATATTCACTGGCCCGGGATTGAGTAATATCGTCTTAGGCAATCTTTTATTACCTCCACATTAATACATTGAACCTAAAAGGAGAATTGCCATAGCCTTCTATCTCTTGGTCAAATATCTTTAAATAGAAGAGATTATTTTGGGCGAAATGTTCAAACCACCCTTTATCGTAATAAAGATGCGGATATTGGGAATATAATCTTTCATGCTCCCCTTCCGGTAAACTTCTCATCCGGGTTACCTCAGAGGCACTCTTTTTAGAGATGTCAGGTATATCCATAATTAACATCTTACCACCCTTCTTTAACACCCTCAACATCTCTTTCAGTACTCTCTCGGAGTAATCATAATCAGGAAAGTAGTGAAAAACACCATGACTTAGAATCTTATCAAATTCGTTATCTTGATATGGCAGATTGGCTGCTTCTCCAACATGTCCTACAAAATTTGGTATGATTTTTTTAGCTATATCAATCAAAGAGGAGGAGAAATCCACTCCTGTAACTTTAACTCCAGTCTCCGAGAGGGGTAAAAGCATGGCACCAGCTCCGCAACCGACTTCAAGCAGATATTCATTGGGTCTTAGCTCTAATTCTCTTATTGCCACACCTACAGCCTTAAGCCATACTTCCTCAGTCATATTTCCTGCACCTTTATCGAAACCATCTATATCAATAAGATCCTGAAGCGTATACTTCTCCTTTATTTTCTCCTTACCTTTTCTCTCCCAAACCTCATGCCATCTTTCTAATAGGCCATCCTGAGTCTCCATCATGAGATTAATACCTCCCTAATTCTTTCGGTCAATCTTTCTGGATTATGTAGAATCCTTGGAATCTCCTCTATCCCTTTCCTTTCCACTTTAATTAACATAAAACCAGGACCTCCTTTCTTTAAGAAGATCGGTAGTTTACTCAACTCAGCCTTCTTGGTCATCTTTATTGTCCACTTATAGCCTACTGCCTTGGCTACAGAAGATAGATCGATCATCTTTGATATCGTCGGCTGCCCTCCCGTGGATTGGTAGGACTCATTGTCAAGAACAATGTGGATGAGATTTGAGGGTACCTCCGTTCCAATCATCCCCAATGTTCCCAAATCCATAAGAGCACTGCCGTCACCGTCAAATATCACCACCTTCCTTAAGGTATTCAGTGCCATTCCCAGGCCTACTGAGGATACAAGCCCCATAGAACCTATCATATAAAAGTTCGCCCTTCTATCCTTAATAGAGAATGCCTCTCTGCTTATCATTCCTGTGGTAAAAATGGCAATATCCTCGTCTGAAAGATGCTTTATAATCTTTTTAATAACTTCAATCCTTTTCATCCTATTACCCCTTTTTGGATAATGACTGCTGCGGGTATTCTATCTATCTCCATCCACTCAATTGCCTGGGCTATATCTTTAGTAAATTTTTCACTTAGGACTACATTTGGAATTTTAAGTATATTCAGCAAATCTACCATCTTTTCTCCCATTATTAGGTGCTCAGGAGCATCCTTACCTAAATATCCCCTCCAGGTGATAAACATAAGCACAGGTATCTTGTATATCAGATTGAATGATGTGAGTGCATTTACAATATTTCCTAACCCTGAATTTTGAATCAAGATACCACTTTTTCTACCTGCAAGATAGGCTCCACTTGCAATCCCTAAAGCTGCATTCTCCCTTACCGCTGGGACATATCTTATCTCTTGATCTTTAAAGGCGTATTCCAGGATGTTAGCAAGAAGCGAACACGGAACTCCAGAGAAGAATCGGTAATCCCTGTTCTTTAGATAATTCCAAAACTCCCCAACCTTGACCATACCTTTCCCTCACTTAATTATAGAACAGGCAAATTTATAATCCCTGAATGAATGTATCTCTAACCAGCCAGAGTTTATCTCGAGGCAGCTTATCTTATACCCTCTGAGAATCATCTCCTGCAAAAGCTCAGCCAAACACGCGGTTTCAAATGAAGCAGCAGTATGAAAAGGTTTACCTTCAAATCTTTCCAAAGATTGATCATAGACCTCTTTCATACATTTTATTCCTTGGGCAGAGGCAACCATTATACCCGGAAATTCATAGTGTACATCCTGACAACTAATATCTGGACCAATCCTTACCACTCGCCTAACCGTTTGATCATCCAATTTCCTTCTCGTTATTACCGGAGGAGGGTCCACCACAACATAGTCAATCTTCTTATCCAGACCATACTCTTTGGAATCGAATGTTGCATCTCCCACGATAACAATATCCTCTTGAATAGAGAGTAGATGATTAACTAATGTGGAATCGACTAACACATCACCATAGCATATAAATGTCTTCTCACTCATATATTCACCAGCACAAAGAATGGAATAGAGTATTCCTGTCTCTTTGTATTTATCGTTATTAATAAGTTTAATCCCTTCTACATCAATCTTTTCTCTTTTGTATCCCCCAATGACATAGATCTCAAAGACACCGGCTCTATTTAATATCTCAACTTGACGTTGTAATAACGGTTTCCCATTGATATTAAGCATTGATATCGGTATCTCTTCAGCGATGTGTTTCATGGAATATTCCTCTAGATGGTCTCCAGCAGCGGGTATTATCGCAATAACCTTTTCTCTTTCGGTTTTAAGGTATCGTGCCTCCATCTCTTGCAATCTGGGCATATCCTGAATTTCAAATATCTCCTTCAGCGTCGCGATCTTATCTTCAACTCCCGCGGTTGTTCCCTCTCTTGAGATTGTGGAAAAGACCCCATCCAGTGCCCTGACCATAGCCCTTATTCCATGATTAGCGTATATAATAACTTTAACACCCCTATCCTCAAACCGTTTTGCAGTTACTTGAGGGTATGTGGTCGGGACAATAACAATCGGAACTCTATTACCAAATCGCTGGATAAATTCGTAGATCTCATCGGATGTCTTCTTCCTTGAGTGAATGAGAATAGCATCTGCACCTGCTTCGGTATATGCGTTTGCCCGTTTTAAAGCCTCTTCCATGCCCCAGCCTGCAATCAATGCCTCTACTCTGGCAATCACAACGAAATCAGGATCTATCTGGGCATTCTTTGCGGCCATAATCTTTCCCACAAATTCTGAGATTGGAGCAAGTTCTTGTCTGCCAGGAATAAGACTGTTTATCTTTGGAAAACACTTATCCTCAATACAAACTCCGGCAATACCTGCAGTCTCATACTTCTTTACCATATAGATTACATTATTTACGTTGCCAAATCCGGTATCACAATCCGCGACTACCGGAAGATCGACTGCCCTATTTATCTCCTCTGCGGCTTGAAGGAACTCCGTCATAGTAAGGATATTTGCATCGGGTACACCGTGAGAGGCAGATATCTCAAGACCACTTGCCCATATCCCTTCAAAGCCATATCTTGCGGCAATCTTTGCGCCCATAGCATTATGGGCACCTATAAGCCGAATTATCCCTGGCCGATTAAGAAGATCTCGTAACATCTTACATTTTTTCATCCTTTATCCACCTCTTTAGTGCCCTTCTCATCGATAAGTCCTTACGAAGATCTTTTATCAAATAGCGTCCAACCACAGATCCAAATAAAAAAGATATCTTACTGCTAATCTATATGCTAATCTATTCCCTCAGATTTGTCAAGACGATTCTAGTTGTATATTACACTTCTGATATCAGAACTCAAAGACTAAGGAAGCCCGAATGAATTTGTGTTTATCCCTTCTCTCCTCAAGATGTCTTTAAGCAGATTAATTCCGTATATCAAGAATTAAAGGGCCTTTCTCTCTCGATCTTAGCCTCATTAAATGAACTAAGGTGAGCTCTCTGTTAGAGAATGTTCTTTCAGATAATGACAGATCTTTTTAAATATATATCTCTCTTATGCATGATGTGAATTGTCTTGAAGATGTGT
>DNCN01000143.1 GCA_003485015.1 bacterium | reverse complement strand
TAGTAGTTTGGAAGAAAGAGAACCTCAGGCTTGGCAGCCTTTATCTTGGTAAGTTGAGGAGTAAAGTCTTGAGTCTTATCTTCATCGGTAAAGGCTTCATAGGCTCCTACTTCTCCACCAAGTTCAGTGAATCTCGCTTTGAAATATTCGGCCAAGCCTTTATTGTAGTCATTCCCTTGGTCGAAGAGAACTGCTGCCCTTCTCTTTCCAAGATCATGATAAACAAAGTCGGCTACAACTGTACCCTGGAAGGGATCGATGAAACAGGCCCGAAAGATGTAGTTACCGATAGCAGTAACTTGGGGATTGGTTGAGGTAGGTGTAATCATAGGTACACCTGCCTGCTGGGCAATCGGTGCTCCAGCTAGGGAGCACTTACTCATCACTGTGCCAACGATGGCAATGACATTATCCTGATCGATGAGTTTGTGGTAGGCATTGGCTGCAGCTTCAGGCCTTCCCTCATCATCTTCAAAGATATAGAGAACCCTATATTGCTCTTCTCCCACAAGGAGTCCCCCTTCTCTATTTATCTCATCCACGGCCATCATCGATCCATTCTTTGTCGAAAGGCCATAGGTGGCGGCTCCACCTGTCAAAGGGGCCACTCCTCCAATCTTGATGACATTCTCTTCTTCCTTCTTGGCACACCCATTGAAGATTAGGGTCATTATGGATAGGGCAATAAGTAATCTTCCCTTCATCCTCCTTTACCTCCAAATAAAGATGTTATGATGGTAGCACAAAACTACCCTGAGTAACATGAAACCCTCTTTGCTCTTAGTCTATACATTGTGGATGATACCTATTTGGTCTCTTTATATGGCTATTTATATCATATTTATCGTAAATGTCGAAGATGTCTTTGCAGAACTTAATTATTCGTTGGTCATTCTTCTCTACCGCCTCTTGATATAACCTTATAAGGAACCTCTTACTAAATTCTGTCTGAGAATAATTCTTTTTGAGGAAATTGTGTTCTGAGCATAATGTTTGACCATTTTCTATTGAGCTTGTACCCCCTTTGTCTAGTGGAATTTTATGGTCTGCGTGTATTTCAACACCATCATCCCTACCTTTTCCACATACAATGCACTTATACCCGTCTTTTTTGAAAATCGCTTCTTTTACATTGGAAGGGAATTCATATAACTCTTTATTTTGAATTAACTCAGGATCGTATTTATACACCCCCTTCCTTACCTTTATCAAAATACCTTCTTGATGCAACCTTCGGATTCCACGCCAAGTATCTCGGGGTTTCTTGCCATATAGTTCTAAATACCTTTCTTCGACATAATCAACAACTGGATCATGTTGTAATTCTTTTCTAGGATGTATTTGGAAATACTCCATTATCAAATTAGCAATAGTTTTTCTCATTTCTGCTTATTTACATCACCACATTTGCTATTTCTAACTTAAGTTGGTTTATTTGCGCTTCTTTTATAAGTCTCTGTTTCGCAATTTCACAATAATTTCTATCTATTTCAATTCCAATTCCCGATCTACCTGTTAAAGCACAAACAATTAATGTTGAACCACTACCTAAGAATGGGTCTAAAACAGTATCTTCTACAAAGGTGAAGAGTTTTATACACCTTTTTGGAAGCTCAATTGGAAATGGAGCAGGATGACCAATTTTTGTCTTACTCTCCCCCATAAATGTCCATACACCATTTGTCCACTCAAGAAATTCTTTTTTGGTTATATCAGATTCTCTACTACCACTAATCTTTTTCCATCTATTTTTATATAAAACAGCGATCATCTCAACAGGTGCTATCACATATGGAGCAGTTGCAGAAAGCCATGAGCCCCAAGCGGTTCGACGTGAAATATTTTGTTCGTTCCATACAATTGTAGAGTGGTATTTAAAACCTATTTTCTTTCCAATAGTGAGAATATCAGCATAAACGCTTTGTTGTCCTCCCTTGTTTTTATCGAGAGGTATGTTTAAACAAAATCTTCCATCATCTTTTAAAAAAGTGTATGCTTTTTCAAGCCATTTTTGTGTAAATTCAAGATAAATATTATAGGGAATCTTGTCGTTGTAGGAGTTATATCTGACATCAACATTGTACGGAGGAGAGGTTACAATTAAATCTATTGAATTTTCCTTCACACAATTCGTAGTCAGAAAATCATCATTGTATATTTCTATGTTATTTGCACTAAAGTAAAGTTCTTTGCTCATAAATTGTTTCAATTCCTTTGTTACTAAAACTGCTTCCTTAAGCCTACATTAAATGGCAAAAACCAAAAGATATTTCTATATTTATTCAAGCTGATGTCTCTTTAGACTTCTGAAGGGTAACGCCAATGATCTCTTCCTGGTCATCTTTAATCACCTTCTCTATCGCAAGTAAGAAGGTTCTATACTTTTCCATCCCTTCCCTGTCTATGGCAGATTCTGAATCTATAACTGGCATGGGAAACTTCATCCTTTGAACTCTATCCAATAACTCTTCACTGATATGATCCCCTCTAGAAAGACCAACCCTTTCTCCTCCCAATCTATCTATAAAGTCTATTACCCCTTCCTTATCCCAGAGGATTACCCCGTAGTTTAATGCTTCTAAGGAGATCTCTCTCCGTCTTACCTCCTCAGCCAATCTTTCAAGCTCCAGAATAGATTCTTTCTTCTGTTCCTTCAACCTATAGTCGAAGAAGGTAGTCAGAGATTCAGTAATCTTCTGAAGTTGTGATTCTTCCAGTCCAGATTCGCTGAGCCTCTTCTGTACACCCTCTAAGATCACCTTATCGAGATAGATCTTTCTCTTTCTTCCCTCTCTCCTCTTCTCCTTTTTTTCTTTCAGCTTATTCAAGACCTTCATGAGCTCTTCTTCTCCGATACCACGTTGGATCAAGAGATTTTGAACCCTAATAAGAAATTCCTCAGTGGAGGTCTCGGTAGGAGTAAATTTTCTTAGAAGTTTTTCGGTCTGCTTAAGGCTACGTTCGCCCTTTAGGAATTCATCAGAGATCCTCTTTGCCCTCGCTTGGTCAGAGAAGGAGGTGATCACAGTCAATATCTCGTTGATAAAACCTGCTGCTGCCTTGGATGACATCAGCTTCTTCGATCTTGACTTCACCTCGGATTCTAAGGTTATAATTGCTTCTTCTAAAGATCTTGCATCCTCTTCTGTTTCAGATGCCTCTTCAGCTATTAGGCTCTGCCCAATAAGCTTGATATTCTCTAAGAGGGTTTCGATAGTCTCTTCCCCACCAAGGATACCTCGCTCGGCCCTTGAAATAGCCAACTCTATCCCTTCAGCGATTAGATGGGACATCTTTTTGGGATTGTTCTTAATCTCATTGATCAGCCACTTCCTCTCCTTTTCCCTCTCCATAACCTCCTTGATCATATATTCAACTATCTCTCTATCACCGGCAAGCCTCTCTAAGACCCCCTCCTCAAGCACCTTAGTATCTTTTGAGACCACCTTCTCATCTTCGGTGATCATCACATAACTGACCTCTTTCATCTCGATATGGGTTATCCCTCTCTCTTTGAAGAGATTTTGGATTCCTCCATGTTCATTGACATACTTTGGCCCACATCCTAAGATCTTGAAGAACTCCTCAAACTCTTCGTAAGTTAAACCTTCTTTGAAGAAGAGGTTATCGACATGGATCTGGTTGAGATGGGTGGCGAATCTAGCAACAACAGGATTTCGTTCATCGACGGGTATTCCCTGAAAGAGTATCTCCTTCTCGCCGATACCAATGGCTAGCTTACCCTTACGCTCAATTGTTCTATTTACCCCTTCATAGGCTGATCTTATAGAGAGCTTAGTGGTTGGGTGTTCGATTGAGTAGATGTGAATATGCGAATCAGCAAGGCAGAGCTTCTTCACCAATTCAGCCATCTCTTCGATCTCTGACTGAGTCTCTTTCTCATTCATATCTTTACCACTCCCTCATTTCCCCCCCTCTGTGGGAAGATCTTCATGTTCTCTCAGCTTCTAAATAATTTAACATATTCCTTATACGGACATCAAGTGATAATTTCATAAATTTTTTACCCAGACATCCTAATAAGACTCAATCGAAAGATTGTGATTATAGAAGATCCCTCTTCAAGGAGAGCCAAGAAGATCTTGGGATGCCCTTCAGATATGAAAGATAAGATTTAAGATCAGATTGAGAAGACCTCCAACAACAATGGTTGAAGAGATCATAATGAAGGCTGCTTTGATCATATCTAAGATCCCTAGTTCCTTGATGAGGGTAGCAAATGTGGCTGCACATGGGAAGTACATCGTAAGCACTATACTAGATATAACAAGCTGGGGAAGGGTAAGATCAAATGGAATAAGCATCCCTACAGCAATATCCTTGCGTAACAGTCCGATCAAAAAGGCCCCTGATGTCTCGGGAGGTAATCCCCAAATCCCTGAAACTATAGGTGCAGCCAACCCTCCCAAATAGTCGATTATTCCAAAGGTATAGAGGATATTGGCCAATAAAACACCAGCTAAGAGCCAGGGTGTGGCCTCTTTTATGAACCAGATAAGTCTTATCCAGACCTTCTTTAAGAGCCCCCGAAGATGAGGTATACGATAAGGAGGTATCTCAAGGAATATCTCCATCGACTCTCCTGGAAGGAGTCTGTTCTGTAAGAGTCCAAGGATAACCCAGAGAACAAAGATGGTGCCAAAGACAAGAGAGAGACCCATTGATCCATATCTCCCGACAAGACCTACCACCATCGCGATCTGGGCCATACAAGGCACCGTAATGGCTAGTAAGGTGGTGGCGATGAATCGTTCCCGTTTTGTCTCCATTATTCTAGTTCCAAGGATACCCGCCACATTACATCCCATGCCAAGCATCAAGGGGATGACTGCCCCGCCGTGGAGCCCAAGCCGGTGCAGCAGGGTATCCATAAGGACAGCCAATCGAGGGAGATATCCTGAGTCTTCAATTAGAGAGAGTATCAGATAGAAGGAGAAGATGTAGGGAAGGACCACTGCAAATTCGACAAAGAGACCTGTAGTGAGAAGACCAAAAGACTGTTCAAAGTCGATCTTTCCCTCAATGAGCCGGCCAATCAAGATATCATGAAGCAATCCACCGCCTCCCAGGATTTCAGAGAGTCTGAGTATAAATGGGGCCCAAAGTGATTCAAAGAAGAGGTTAAAGAGATGACCTATCAGCCCTTCCCCAATAAATTGAATGGTCTTAAATATTAGAAAAAGAATTAGTAGAGCTATAGGGATCCCTGACCAGGGGTTGATGGTAAGCTCAGCCAATCTCTCCCCAAGTCTATGATGACGGTGGGTCAGACTCTCTACCTCTTCCACGATCTCTCCAATCTTATGCCATCGTTCCTGATCTTCATATTCGCAACTTCCAACCTTTGCCTCTTTCAACCGTGCTATGAGCTCATTGAATCCTTCACCGGTTATGGCACAGGTTGGGATGCAAGGGACCCCCAGTATTGCCTCAAGCCGTTTGACATCTATCTCAATCCCCTTATGTTTTGTCTCATCCCAGAAATTTAGGGCGATGACCATAGGGACTCCCTCTTTACAGAGGGATAGGGTAAGATTCAGATTTCGAGGGAGGTTTGTAGCATCGAGCACATTTATGACTATATCCCCCTCATTCAGCATCTGACAGGCAACCTCCTCTGCAGGGGATACTGGTTCTAAAGTGTAGGTTCCAGGGACATCGATCACTTCGACATCTTTTCCCTCAAGGTGCATAAGACCTTTAGTAAATTCCACAGTAGTACCGGGATAATTCGAGGCGATCACATGAACACCTGAGAGCCGCGAGAAGAAGACACTCTTGCCCACGTTTGGGTTGCCCATCAATAGGATCTTTAGAGGCTTCTCTTTTTTACTCATCCCTTTCTTCCACCAACACCTTCCCGGCCATCTTGAAGCCGATGGCCACTTGGGTTCTTCCGATCCTGACCATTACTGGTCCACGTATAAACTGGCTACCTATCTTTTCGATTTGGACCCCTGGTCTCAGTCCTAAGGCTTCAAGTCTAGTTGTCAAATCCCTTCCACCTTGGATCTCTATTATCTTGCCACTCTTCCCTTGTTGCATCTGGGTCAAAGAGACTACCGCCATCTTACCTCCACCTCTTTTAATGCCTTCCAATACTCAATCTGTGATTCTACAGGTTCAAAATCCTATCCGATCTAAATTTCCACTCCATTCCCTGCCCCCAATGTGATTGAGACGCAGTCTCAATTATAAGAATACTATAAAACTCTCATTCAGTCAATCATATTTGCTATGATTTTGAATCGAATAACGACCTAAAAACTATTGACATGGCATCTGAGTTTTTGTATAGTTTTAAAAGGAAAAACACAAGTAGGAGTGTGATACTATGAGATTAGATAGATTGACCTTAAAGGCCCAGGAGGCCGTAATTTCTGCCCAGGAATTGGCTCAAGAAAAAGGCCATCAAGAGATACTCCCTGAGCATCTTTTGTGTTCCCTCTTAGAACAGAAGGAGGGGATTGTCCTTCCTCTTTTAAAGAAGTTGGGGGTTGATCCGCCGAGACTTGCCTTGCAAGCGAAAGAAGAACTGGACAGACTCCCTAAGGTCTCTGGGTCTGGTGCTGGACAGCTCTACCTTTCCGGTAGATTGAATCAAGTCTTCAATCATGCTACAAAGGCAGCCAAAGGACTCAAAGATGAATACATCAGCACTGAACACCTTTTAATGGGGCTTATCGAGGAGAATGGGAAGTTGGGCATAAGGAAGGAGGATCTCCTTAAAGGGTTGATGGATATTCGAGGCAGCCATCGGGTGGTGGATCAGACGCCAGAGGACAAATACCAGGCCTTAGCCCGTTATACCCGGGATCTAACCGATCTAGCAAGGAGAGGAAGGCTTGATCCCGTCATTGGCCGGGACGATGAGATAAGACGGGTTATGCAGGTACTCTCTCGGCGCACCAAGAATAATCCAGTTTTGATTGGTGAAGCAGGGGTAGGCAAAACCGCTGTGGCTGAAGGGATGGCCCAACGCATCGCCGCAAATGATGTCCCTGACTCTCTGAAAAGTAAGAAGCTCTTGGCCCTGGATCTTGGGTCTTTAGTGGCGGGCACGAAATTCCGGGGCGAATTCGAAGATCGATTGAAAGCCCTCTTAAAAGAGATCGAGGATAGTCAAGGGGGAATCATCCTCTTTATGGACGAACTCCACACCTTAGTGGGTGCCGGTGCGGCCGAAGGTGCCATTGATGCCTCCAATATGTTAAAGCCGGCCTTGGCCCGTGGGGAACTCCGCTGTATCGGCGCTACAACCCTTAACGAATACCGCAAGCACATCGAAAAGGATGCAGCCTTGGAGAGGCGATTCCAACCCATCTATATAGATGAACCAGATATTGAGGAGACCATTGGTATCCTCAGGGGTCTTAAGGAGAAGTATGAGGTCCATCATGGGGTGAGGATCACCGATAGTGCCCTTGTGGCTGCTGCTAAGCTTTCTACCCGTTATATCTCTGACCGACAACTCCCGGATAAGGCCATCGACTTGATCGATGAGGCTGCCTCCCGTCTGAGGATCGAGATCGATTCCCTACCCGAGGAGGTGGATGAGGTTAGACGCCGGATCATTCAGCTCGAGATAGAGTCCCAGGCCCTAAAGAAGGAAGAAGATAAAGCCTCCCAGGAGAGACTGGAGAGTATTACCAAAGAATTGGCTGATCTCAAAGAGGAGGAGGGGAGGTTGGTTGCCCAATGGCAGATCGAAAAGGACTCTATCACTAAGATCCACCAGATCAAATCTGCTCTGGAAGAAAAGAGGATTGAGGAACAGAGAGCACAACAATCAGGGAATTTAGAGGAGGCAGCCAGGTTAAGATATGGTGTCATTCCCGAGCTCCAAAAGAGCTTAGAAGAAGAGAATAGAAGACTCCTTGAGATTCAGAGCAAGAAGAGGATGCTCAAGGAAGAGGTGGATGAGGAGGATATTGCCGAGGTGGTCTCTAAGTGGACCGGGATTCCGATCACTAAGTTATTCGAAGGAGAGAGGGATAGGCTTCTCCATATGGAAGAGAGGCTCAAGGAGCGTGTGGTAGGGCAGGATGAAGCCATTGCCGCTATCTCCCATGCGGTAAGGAGGGCAAGGGCCAATCTGGATGAGGAGAATCGA
Organism: bacterium; assembly: GCA_003485015.1. Taxonomy (GTDB): domain Bacteria; phylum UBA9089; class UBA9089; order UBA9089; family UBA9089; genus UBA9089. The sequence goes on along the minus strand of DNCN01000143.1, from coordinate 1,995 downwards.
CCCCTAGGTTCCTTCATCTTTCTCGGTCCTACAGGTGTGGGTAAGACCGAATTGGCTAAGAGTCTAGCCCACTTCCTCTTCGATTCGGAGCAGGCGCTAGTTAGATTGGATATGTCTGAGTATATGGAGAAACACTCTGTGGCCCGCTTGATCGGTGCACCGCCTGGATACGTTGGCTTCGAAGAGGGGGGTCAACTTACCGAAGCCATCCGAAGGAGACCGTATTCGGTCATCCTCTTTGATGAGATCGAGAAGGCCCATCCTGAGGTCTTCAATATCCTTTTACAGGTTTTAGACGATGGTCGCTTGACCGACGGCCAAGGTCGGACGATCGATTTCAAGAACACCGTGATCATCATGACCTCAAATCTTGGTTCAAGCTACATCCAGGATCTGGAAGAAGGTCAGGAGGAGGAGCTCAGAAGAAGGATCAACGAATTGATGCAGAGGACTTTTCGGCCCGAGTTTCTCAATAGAATTGATGAAATCATCATCTTTCACCGTTTAAATCAAGAAGAGATGAATAAGATTGTGGATCTTCAACTTAAGAGGCTGATTGAAAGAGTGACAAGGCAGGGCATTAAGCTCGTAGTAACCGAGGGAGCCAAAGAGCTTGTGATCAAAGAGGGTTTTGATCCTGCCTTTGGCGCAAGGCCACTCAAGCGAGCTATTCAGCGGCTCATCCAGAATCCGTTGGCTATGAAGCTGATCGAGGGTGAGTTCAAAGAGCAGGATATAGTGATTGTCGATCGGGATAGTCAAGATTCACCCCAGATTATCTTCTCTAAACAAGAATAAAGTAATGTAACTTAAAGTAATACGTGATGGAGACTTTTAAGAAGATAGAGCTCTTGTCCCAGGCGGCTCGATACGATGTCTGCCTCTCTTCCTGCTTAGATGGAGGCAGAAGGCCTGACCCCAAAGATCCCCTTTATCGTTGGATCTATCCAGCGGTCTTACCTAATGGAAAGACTGTTCCCATCCTAAAGATCCTGATGGATAACAGTTGTCCAAACTCCTGCGTCTACTGCCTTCATCGCCGGGGAGGGGATTGTCCTACTATAAGTTTCAGGCCAGAGGAGTTGGCCAGTGTCTTTATGGGGTTGGTCAGGAGCAACTTTGTCCATGGACTGTTCTTGAGTTCTGGCCTTGGCTCTGGCGTCAAGGAGATGATGGAGAGGATGATCAAGACCTCTGAGCTCATCCGTGAAAGGTATAAGTTTCCAGGTTATATTCACTTAAAGGTTTTGCCCGGCGCTGACTACTCTTATGTCGAGCGGGCAACAGAATTGGCAAACAGGGTTTCAATTAACCTTGAGGCCCCAAATAAAGAGCGATTGAAGAAGATCGCCCCTCAAAAGGACTTTGACCAATTACTAACACCTATGGGATGGATTAGGAGTCTAATCTCACAGAGGAAGACCAAGGCCAGAAGCCAAACCACCCAGTTTGTAGTTGGTGCTAGTGATGAGAGCGATAGAGAGATCCTTCAGACCACCGCCTGGCTCTATAAGCATTTTAGGCTTGGACGGGCCTATTTTTCGGCTTTTCAACCGATACCCAATACACCTTTGGAAGACCATCCACCAACCCCACTCATCCGGGAGCACCGACTCTATCAAGCAGATTGGCTTTTGCGGCAATATGGATTTCGACTCTCTGAAATAGTCTTCGGTCCAGATGGAAATCTGTCCCAAAGGTATGACCCCAAGATGACTTGGGCATTAACTCATCCGGAAAGATTCCCAATCGAGGTCAATACCGCCTCCTATGAGGAACTCTTAAGAGTCCCAGGCATTGGCCCCATCTCTGCTAAGCGAATAATCACGGCTAGAGGAAGACATAGGTTCCATACCTTAGATGAGCTGAGGAGAACAAGGGTGGTTCTGAAGAGGGCAGTAAGATTCATCCTCATTAACGGCAGATGGATGCTTTCAGAATGAACCGCTGGAGTGGATACAGTCTTCTATATTTAATATCAGGATTAAATATAAA
>DNCN01000170.1 GCA_003485015.1 bacterium | reverse complement strand
GGCTCAATATGGATGTCACTTGCCTCTCGTCTAATGGCCTCCCGAAAGAAATGGTTGACCAATTTAACTACTACAGCACTTCCACTATCAGCCGTAAGTTTTGAGAGATCGACTGCTTCTTCTGTAGCCTCCTTAACCTCTACTTCTCCTGTCTCCAGTCCCTTCATGATCTCTTCCATAAGAGCGGTTCTTCCATAGTACTTTTCAATGAGGGCATCGATCTCCTTTTCAGAGGCAATAACCGGATCTACTACAATATTGCCAATCATAAGTCTGATATCATCGATGGCAAAGACATCCAAGGGATCAGCCATGGCCACTACAAGAGATTGTTCTTCCTTTGAGATCGGGAAGAGTTTTCTTCGTCTAACAAGATACTCTGGGATAGCATCTCTTACCTCCCGGGGGATTTCCCCTATTTCGGCCAAGTTGATACGGGGGATCCCCAGCTGAGAGCCCAGACGGGACATGATCTCTTCTTCGGTAGCATATCCTAATCTTATAAAGATATGACCCAGTCTCTCATTGGTCCTCTTTTGTTCTTGGAGGGCATTCCCCAACTGTTCCCGAGTGATAATGCCTAATTCAACCAGTATATCACCTAGCCTAGGTCTCTTTTTTTTGAGTTCATGCTTAACTACATCTTTCTCATCCATTTCGGCTTTCATTCTTCTACCTCCGTTCTAAGAAGAATTTTTGGAGTAAGCTAAGGGATTCATCTTTTAAAATATCCTTAATTATCCTTGGTCGGTGATTGAAATTTGAGTTCATTAAATCGACCAGAGAGCCACATGCTCCAGCCTTTGGATCAGGTGCTCCATAGATGAGCTCTTCGATTCTCGCCCAGATGGCTGCTCCCAGACACATTGGGCAAGGTTCAATTGTAACATATAATGAGGTGCCAAGTAAACGTTCGCTATTTAAGACCCTGGCGGCTTCTTTAATAGCCAGAAGTTCAGCATGGGCCGTCGGATCCTTTAGATTTCTAACTCGATTGTGTGCCCGGGCAATGATCTGGTCATTTAGAATAATAACAGCCCCAATAGGAACCTCCTCCTCATTATAGGCCTTCTTAGCCTCTAAGATGGCCTCTTGCATAAACTGGATTCTATCCAACTGCTAATTCCCTCAGATTTTCCAAGAGTCGCAATCGTTTCGTATTCAGTTCATCCTTTTTTCTCTTCTCCCTCTCAAAGACCTCTATCCTTGCCTTGGCTCTAAAGTCTTCATTTGAAAGTTTTAGATCTGTTCTCTTTATCTCTTCTTCTACCTCGTTAAGTTCTTTTTCGAGACGCTCACGCTCCCTATCGATATCGATCATCCCCTCTAAGGGAAGGTAGAGCTCCATCTCCTGAATCACGGCAGCAGCTGAAGAGGGTGGCTTTGTGATGGAGGGGCCACAAACGAGTTCCGAAATCCTCCCCAAAAAGGTGATATACCCACGATGAACCTCTAAGAGGGTTAAGGTTTCACCTTCGGGGACTTTGATGAGCGCCTTCGGTTGTTTATCTGGTGGAACCTTCATCTCCCCCCGGATATTGCGGATATGATAGACAACCTCCTTGATCAATTCCATCTCCCTTATGGACTCTCTATCAATCGAGGATTCAGAAACCTTTGGCCAATTTGAAGCCATAAGGATTGATTCCTCTTTCCTACCAGGCAATTGGCTCCAGAGTTCTTCAGTGATAAAAGGCATAAAGGGGTGCAAAAGACTTAAGATGGTTTCAAAGGTGGCAATAAGACGCTCCTGAGTAGCTCTTTTCTCTGATTCGTTAGAACCATAGAGTTGGAGTTTGGTAAGCTCTAAATACCAGTCACAGTATTCATGCCAGATAAATTCATAGAGGTTCTGAGCCGCCTGGCTAAAATTACACCTTTCAAGATTATTGGTCACTGACTTGATAACCTGGTTGAGTCGTGAGAGGATCCATCGGTCACATAGTTGAGGTTCACTCTTTGATGGGTCTTCTTTAGGAAGATACCCCTCTATGTTCATCAGGATGAAGCGGGCTGCATTCCAGAGCTTATTACAGAAGTGGTGGTACCCTGAGATACGCTCCTCAGAGAGGAGGATATCCCGACCCTGAAGAGTTAAGATGGCTAAGGTGAATCTTAAAGAGTCTGCGCCATACTGGTTGATGACCACTAAGGGGTCGATGATATTCCCTCGGGATTTACTCATTTTCTGACCATCAGCATCCCTTATCAAGCCATGGATATAAACCTCTTTGAAGGGAACCTCATTCATAAATTTTAGACCCATGATGATCATTCGGGCCACCCAGAAGTAGATGATGTCAAACCCAGTCGAAAGGACTGAGGTAGGGTAGAAGGTCTTTAGATCCAAAGTAGCCTCTGGCCAGCCCATGGTTGAGAAGGGCCAGAGGGCTGAAGAGAACCAGGTGTCAAGGACATCAGGATCTTGGTCGACATTACTACTTCCACATTCACAAACCTGAACCTCTTTACGACTAACATTGATCCTGCCGCAGTTTCGGCAGTGCCAGGCTGGTATACGATGACCCCACCATATCTGGCGGGAGATACACCAGTCTTTGACGTTCTCCATCCACTCAAAGTAAGTCCTCTCCCAGGTGTTTGGAATAAACCTTACCCGTCCCTCTCGGACAGCCTCAATGGCCGGCTTAGCCAATTCCTTCATGGCCACAAACCACTGTTTAGAAAGGTATGGCTCCACAATGGTCTGGCATCGATAGCAGTGGCCAACACTGAGAAGGTAGTCTTCTGTCTTCTCTAAATACCCCCCTTCTTCTAAATCACCAAGCAACCTCTTTCGACACTCGAACCTATCAAGATTTTCGTAAGGACCAGCATTTGCGTTCATCGTCCCATCTGGATTGAGAATGTTTATCTCTTGAAGGTAATGGCGTTTACCCATCTCAAAATCATTGGGATCGTGGGCTGGGGTAACCTTGACTATACCGGTACCAAACTCAGGGTCGACAAAATCATCTTCAATGATCGGAAGTTCCCGATTGAGGATAGGGAGGATGGCCACTTGGCTATTTAAGGCCTTGAATCTTCCATCGTTGGGATTGATGGCTACAGCTGTATCACCAAGCATTGTCTCCGGTCGGGTCGTGGCGACCGAGAGAGTGGGGAGTGGGGAGTGAGGAGTGGAGAGTTTAAGGGGATATTTAATATAGTAGAGATGACCATTGAGCGTGTGATGCTCCACTTCAATGTCAGAAAGGGCTGTCTGGCACCTAGGGCACCAGTTGATGATATAATCACCCCGGTAGATGTACCCCTCCTCATAGAGCCTTACGAAGACCTCCCTTACAGCCTGGGATAACCCTGAGTCCAGAGTAAAACGTGTTCTCGACCAATCGCATGAGGCACCCAACCGTTTCAATTGCAGAATGATCCTTGAGCCGTACTCCTCTTTCCATCTCCAAACTCGGTCAATGAATGTCTCTCGGCCAAGATCGTTTCTAGTTAAACCTTCCTTAGCCAA
>DNCN01000124.1 GCA_003485015.1 bacterium | reverse complement strand
GATCGGCTTTAGGGTTATACCCTTTCTTGTCTTTATATTCATTAACAAGATTTTTATATTCATTAACAAGATCTTTATATTCATTAACAAGATCTGTTTTGAACTGGTAGTACAGGGGACCAAGGGGGGTAGGCCTCTGCCAAACCTTTAATCTGGGAGCTTCCTCCATTCTCTTGGCAAAATTTTTACCATCCCAGCTATCCCTCCGTTCGCCACTAAGTCTAGCAATGTAATCGGTCTTACGCTGAGTTAGGGCAAGATAAGAGTTGAGCTCCTTGATCCTTGGATACTCACCCCTATTAATATCATGGCTGATTGATTCATCACTTTGATAATTGAGCACCCCTGTAAAGAAAAGGTCATCAAGAAGGCTCTGATAATGAGAGAAGAGAAATCTCCACCTCTGAGTGTAAATTGGATCATCCTCATTATGGTAGAGACGATTCTTTTCGTCATAGAGGATCTCTTTTTCGCTTATGTGGTAAAGAAAAAATTTTCCAGTGGCATCTTTCCCAAAGCGATACCGGTAGTCTATCCCCTTTCCAAATCCGCGGCGCTGGAAATAATCTAAGAAAAGATCTAAATGACTATTTTCGAGGAACACCCCATACCTTGATCTAAGATACCATCCTTCCTTCTTTGAATATCCAGGGTTGATGAAGAGAGGTGGGCCTTTATGGCTGAGAGAGTGATAATAGATGGGGAAATAGAAGATAGGGACTCTTCCCAGATAAAAGATCACATTATAAGCCCAGAGGTTCTTTTCTGGATAGATGACCACCCGGCTAGCTTTAACCTTGTAGTGAGGAGGAGTATAATTACAAGTGGTAAAATCTCCTTTTTTGAGATCTGTCCTCCTCTCCTCTTTCATCTCCATCTCTGCCCCTTCGCCATCCACATAAAGGCGATCTATCTTCACTTCTACCCCGTTATCGGCCAGAACTTTCTCTTCGGTAAGGTTATAGATTATTCTTTTGCCTTTAAGGATTCTCTTGGGTTCCTGGAGAGTAATATTACCCCAGGCAGTAATGACTCCCTTCTCTAAGTCCACCTGGACACTATCCGCCTCCAATCGGGTCTCTTTGAAACTTGCTCTCACCCTACCCTCAAAGATAACCTTTCCCCTTTCTGATAAGAACCCCACGAATTCTGCTTTGTCGGCATGCTCTAAGATAATAGGATCATCACTGGCCTCGGCCTGACAAGAAGTAGAAGACCCCAAATGGACCCAAATGTATATTGCTAAATAAATAGAGGTAAAAGATAAAAGTCTCTTCTTCACTACTAAGACTACCCGTAGGAATTGAGATCAATGTTGTGTAGGCTCACAAAGAGAAGACCCTCAGAAGATTGCCTGAGGGTCGTCTTTAATCTTTGAGATATAAACTTGTAAGATTTTACTTAGAGACAGCAATGACTAACGCCGTTACAGCTACAACCGCTGTCCCTATAGTCACCCAATTTGGAAGTGGCTTCTGCTGAATGGGCTCTTCTGAAGTTATTATCCTATCTTCCAATTGAGATGCCTTATTCATCGTCTTTTCTAAAGAGGCCTCTAAAGTAACTACCTTGGTCCTCAATCCAGTCAAGGCTTCTTCATTCCTTTCTATGCTCTCTTTGAAAGCCTTAAGGACGGGATTAACATCTTGAGGTTTGGCTTGTTCGACAAGAACAATCATCTCTTCTTCTAAATTCCGAATGAGTTTCTCTAGGGCAACAGCAAACTCATATCTTGTCAAGGGCTTATCTCCTTTATAGAGATATCTTCCTTTTTCAAGGTACCCCTTCATTATCCCTCTTTTGACTAATTCACTGACAGCTTCATAGGCCCAGTGGTTAGAAGAAACATCTCCGCAAGCAGTGTCTGCTTGAAGAGGGAGCGAAAAAAAGAGTATAGAGAGAATCAGAAGGCAACTCAATACCTTTCTTTTCATCCTAAACCCCCTTTTTTTAAGAGTTATACCCTAAAGCTTACAAAGGCCAAAAAGAATAATCAATACACAGTAAATTCTTTTTTAAAGATTAAAAATATCACAAACCAATCAATATGTCAACCTTTTTTTCTCACTTTCAGGAAGCTCTCTTTTTTCGCTAGTCTTTTCATAGGCCTTCTTGAAAGCATCAACAACCTGAGGATCAAACTGAGATCCGGCACTCTCTGTCATCTCAACTAAGGCAGCCCTTACCGAGAGGGCCTTCCGGTAGGACCGATCGGAGATCATAGCATCAAAGGCATCAGCCACAGCAATAATTCGCCCACTAATAGGTATATCTTCACCAGCTAAGCCGGCTGGATATCCACCCCCATTGTAGTATTCATGATGATGCCATATTCCAGGAAGGATTTCCTCAAACTGCTTTATTTGATTGATAATTTGAACCCCACGAAAAGGATGTGTTTTGATAATCCCCCGTTCCTCTTCAGAAAGCTCTTCAGGATGATGGAGAATCTCCTCTGGAACTGTCAACATGCCGATGTCATGCAATAAGGCAGCCAGTTGAATCTGTTCTATTTTATCCGAGTTTAAACCAAGTTCTTCAGCGACGGCAACGGAATATTCGGCTACCCGTTCCGAATGACCAACAGTATAAGGGTCCCGAGCATCCATAGTTGCGGCAAGTACTCGAACAGTAGTAAAAAAGAATTCCTTTAGATCTCTAAAGAGGAAGATATTTCTCACTACGGCACTAATTTGAATGGCAATGGCCTGAATGAGCTTTAGATCGCCAGCAGTAAACTCTTTACCTCCCTCCTTTTTGGCAAGGATTATCGCACCGATTATCTTATCTTCCTCACCCTTCATGGGCGCAATTAAAGATGGAGGGGGAAGGAATGTCTCGATTTTGGTAAGGGGAACTGTTGGATCGATATTGGCTAGAATGGTTGTCTTTCCAGAAGAGATGGTCTTGCCTACCATTCCTTGGCCAAATCTTAGGGTCAATCCTTTGATTAGCCTCTCCTCCACTCCATAGGATGTGGCCAGGGTAAAGTCGATCTCCTTCGATTCACGAAGTAACATACATCCCACACTGGCTCCGATAACCTTTCCCACCTTCTCTAAGATCTTACGGCAAGCCTTCTCCTTCTCTAAGGCGGTAGCAATAACCTCTCCTATCTCATAGAACAGGTTGAGTATTTCATAATTAGTATTTATCTCCTCGGAGAGGCTCAAAATATCTCGTTCACCTCTAGCAAGCTCTGCGATCATCCTGGCAATTAACTTTAGATTCTCTGGAGTTATCTCAATCTTACCAACTGGACCCCTAGAAGGTATACAGAAGACAATATCTCCTAAAATTGCTCCATCTATTTCAATGGGAGAGGCAACCTGAAAATCAATTCTGGGGCACTGGGAGCAAAGCTCAAAACCACGATCGGCACATCCCCGGCCGATTATACCTCCAAAGTTGTCCGTGATAAAAAGTATTCCGCCAAAGATCTCCTTAAATCCCTCGAGGAACTGGATTATCTCATTTTTATCTAGTAAACTTTTAAGGATCATCCTTTTAGACTTCTCTCCTTAAATATCCCATCGATCATTTTTATTAGGCCGGTTGGACTGAAGGGCTTGGTGATATAATCATCCGCCCCTGATTCAAACCCCCTTTTCCGATCTTCCTCCTGTCCTTTAGCTGTAATAAGGATGATGTAGATATCCTTTGTGGCTGGGTCTTTTTTTAGTCTCTGGGTAACCTCAAAACCATCAAGATCAGGCATCATAATGTCAAGAAGGATCAAATCGGGTTTATCTTCTTCAACATGTCTAAGGGCCTCTTGACCATCTGCAGCAGTAGTAACTTCATGCCCGCCTTTCTTGAGAATGAAGCTCAATGCCCGCACCACATAAGGCTCATCGTCCACAACAAGGATTTTGCGGCCCATTCTTTCACCTCCAAAGCAGTTGCCCCCAAACAGCACACGCTCAGTATATTTTTATATATCAGAAAAAAGAGTTTGTGTCAACTGGAAATTCTCTTGACATCTACGTTACGAAAGATTAAAATACTCCAGCTAATGGTTATTTCTATTGATGGAGATGTGTCTTTTATCAATTTAATGAGTAATTTCTTAGAGAAGATCCGCAATGGCTAAGGTCATCCCTTTTAAAGGCATCTACTACAACCAGGAGAGAATCTCCGATCTAAGTTTAGTCCTCACCCCACCTTATGATGTCATCTCCGGGGAGGAACAGAAGAGGTTGTATCAATCCCATGAATATAACTTTATCCGTATCATCTTGGGCAAGGAAGAATCTGGTGATGGACAAGGGAAGAATAATTACATCCGGGCAGCTAGTTATCTCAAAGACTGGCTTAGGGAAGGCCTTCTTTTAGAGGATAAATCTCCTTCTATCTATGTCTACACTCAGCAGTTTTGTCTTAGTGGTAAGCATTTTGAACG
>DNCN01000196.1 GCA_003485015.1 bacterium | reverse complement strand
AAGGCAGAGGTCTGCAAAACCTTTATTCGCCGGTTCAAATCCGGCCGTCGCCTCCAATTGGTTATATCCACAGATTACACAGATTACACAGATTATCTTAGGGAAAAGCAAGCAAGGAAAAGGGATGAGTTAAAGATCGAATTTTATTCTTGCTCTTTTCTTCTTTGTCATCACTCATTCCTATTTAAGTCTGTGAAATCTGTGTAATCTGTGGATTTAACTTTTTTGAGAATGGGCGGTTAGCTCAGTTGGTTAGAGTGTCTGCGTGACATGCAGAAGGTCGCTGGTTCAAGTCCAGTACCGCCCACGAACATCCGTGTTCTTCAAGGGGGCAAAAGCCCCCTATGACGCTCACTACGTTCGCTGTTACCCCTGCTGACATCCTTGTCAGCAAAGATGATGGACTTGAAGCCGAGCGAACGCTGCCAGTGGCAGATGAAGCAACAGGATGTTACCGTAAGTGAGCAAGGCCGGGCTGGAAGGACGAGGCAGGAGGCCGAGGAGTGGAAGCCAAGTCCAGTACCGCCCACAAACCTCCATGTTTTTCAAGGGGTTTTACCCCTATGACGCTCACTGAGTTCGCTGTTGCCCTCACTGACCTCCATGTCAGCAAGAAACAAAACATCCTGTTCTTCAAGGGGGTAATCCCCCTTGAGGGGCGCTGCGCTCCCTGACACCCCCTGCTGATCTCCATGTTCAGCAAAGGTGAAGGACTACTTGAAGCCGAGCGAACGCTGCCAGTGGCAGATGAAGCAACAGGATGTTGCTGTCGGTAAACTGACAAGTTAATTACAAAAGGAGTAATATTTGCCAGAAGATGGTTTTGAAACTAGGGAAGACAAAGATATCTACCGTCACTCAACTTCTCATGTAATGGCCCAGGCAGTATTAGAGCTGTTCCCTGGGACCAAATTGGGAATTGGCCCATCCATTGAGGATGGGTTTTATTATGACTTCGATCTTCCGGTCCCTATTTCAGAAGATGACCTACCTCGAATAGAAGAGAAGATGGCTGAGATAATCGGCCAAGACTCACTTTTTGAGAAATATTCTATTACCAAAGATGAGGCCAATAGCCTCTTCAAGGATGCCCCTTATAAGCTTGAATTATTAAAGGAGATCGAAGATGATAAAGTAACCATTTACCGACAGGGAAGTTTCGTGGATCTTTGCCGAGGTCCCCATTTACCTTCAACAGGTCATATTAAAGCTTTCAAGCTTATCTCCATTGCTGGCGCTTACTGGCGGGGTGATGAGAAGAGACCAATGCTGACTAGGATATATGGAACCTCATTTCCCACAAGGGAGCCCTTGGAAGAGTATCTCCACAGGTTAGAAGAAGCCCGGCGTCGTGATCATCGTAGACTGGGAAGGGAACTTGGTTTCTTCAATATATACGAAGAGGCTGGTCCAGGACTCATCTACTACCACCCCTATGGGACTATTCTCCGCGAAGAGATCTCGAAACTCCTAAAGAGGGAACACCAGAAGAGAGGCTATCTTGAAGTTGTCACTCCCCATATAGCTAAGATGGACCTTTGGAAGACCTCCGGACATTGTGAGTTCTATCGCGAGAATATGTTCTTTATGGAAGTGGAAGGTTCTGGATATGTTCTAAAGCCTATGAACTGCCTGGGACACATCCTCATCTATCAGTCTCGAACAAGGTCTTACCGAGAGATGCCCTTGAGACTCTTTGAGTTAGGTACAGTCTACCGGTATGAACGGAGTGGTGTTCTTCATGGCCTCTTAAGGGTCCGAGGATTCACCCAGGATGATGCCCATATCTTCTGTCAAAGAGAAAAACTCCAAGAGGAGATCACGAAAGTGATAGACTTCGCCCTCGATATGCTCTCTCTCTTTGGCTTTAAAGAGTATGAAGTCTACCTCTCTACCCGACCAGAGAAGTTTGTAGGGACACCCCAGAAGTGGGATGAGGCTATCTCAAGTCTAAAAGGGGCATTGGAAGAGCACGACCTCCTTTATGCTATTGATGAAGGAGAAGGGGTCTTCTATGGTCCTAAGATAGATATCAAACTCAAGGATACCCTTGGTCGAGCCTGGCAAGGACCAACCATCCAGGTCGACTTCAACCTACCAGACCAATTTGACATCTCTTATATTGGACCTGACGGCGCAAGACACCAACCAGTAATGATCCATCGGGTAGTCCTCGGGAGCCTTGAACGTTTCATCGGCGCTCTGATCGAACATTTTAGCGGTGCCTTTCCCACTTGGCTTGCGCCGGTCCAGATATTGATCGTACCCATTGCCGATCGACATCTCCCCTATGCCAAGAGGGTGGAAGGGGACCTTTTAGGGAGAGAGATCAGGGTTGAGATTGATAGCCGTAACGAAAAGATTGGGCTTAAGATTCGGGAGGGGGAATTGCGCAAGATTCCATACCTATTAATAATAGGAGATAAAGAGGCTCAAAACCAGACGATCGCTCTTCGAAAGAGGGGAAAGGGTGATCTTGGTGAAGTGAAGCTAGCTGATTTCATTGAGAAGCTCACAAGGGAGATAACAAAAAGAGATTGACAATTCATTCTCCATGTGTTAAATTGACTAACAATTTTTTAAAGGGGGTGATGGGTAAATTAATAAGGATAGTAATAAAGAGCTTCGAATTAACCAAAAGATTCGGGCAACTAATGTACGTCTTATTGGAGAAGATGGAAAACAGGTCGGGGTTGTTACCCTTAGGGAGGCTCTCGCTCAGGCTGAAGCAGTAGGATTAGATCTGGTTGAGGTTGCTGAGAATGTAAACCCCCCAGTCTGCCGAATGATGGATTATGGTAAGTACAAATATGAGCAGAAGAGGCGGGTCAAGGAGGCAAGAAAACGTCAACATGTAATATGTGTCAAAGAGATAAAGATGCAGCCTACAATTGAAAATCACGACTTCGAATTTAAAAAGAAGCACACCCGGGCATTTATCGAAGTTGGAAATAAAGTTAAAGTAAACATATTCTTTCGAGGTCGCTCAATTACTCATCCAGAGATTGGAACCCAAGTGTTGGAGAGATTAGCCAATGATTTGAGTGATATCGCCTCTATTGAGACAGGTCCAAAGATAGAGGGAAGAAATATGATTATGATCCTTGGTCCCAAAAGCTAACAGAAACAAGGGTTATCTGAGATTTACACCAATCGGGTATCCTTTTCGGACCTTCTTCAAATTAGTTGCCAAAGATATTGGGAAAGTGCAGTTAGGGATCTGTTTGTAAGTTTCATCACCGACCCCTAAGTCTTACTCGTTGGCAACGATATAGTAGGGAGGAGTGGTTTAACTCTCTTGTTTTGTGCCTCTTTGGCTTAAAAGCTGAGTCCAGTTAGAGGTACAGGCTGAAGGTTATCCTCAATAGGTAAAGATTACACCAATTATCAAGGACATTATTAAAAGGAGGAATATCATACCAGATTGGACAGGATAAGATCTTCTACTATATTAAGGTCCATGTCATTATTTATAATATACTCTCAATATACAGGGAGAAGTCAAGTGATTCAATGTCCAGAAGCTGCATCTATTGAGATTCAATAACTTTGAGGAGTATGGAATGCCCAAGATAAAAACTCATAAAGGAGCAGCAAAGAGGTTCAAAAAGACAGGCTCTGGAAGATTCAAACGATCCCGAGCCTTCGGCAGTCATCTTCTAACTAAAAAAGATTCTTGCCGTAAGCGCCGACTTTGTTCAAAAGATTTTGTCGATTCTAAAGATAAGAAGAAGATCAAGGCGTTACTCCCCTATTCTTAGACTGATATAAAAAGGAGATACGAATGGCCAGAGTAGTAACCAATGTAGCCTCAAGGAGGCGAAGAAAGAAGATCATTAAGGCGGCTAAGGGATACTATGGGACAAAGCATCGTCAATATATTCAAGCAAAAGAGGCAATAAAAAGAGCTCTTGTCTATGCCTATCGAGATCGTCGGGCCAGAAGACGTTGTTTTCGCAGACTTTGGATTGCTCGGATAAATGCTGGTGCAAGACTCAATGGACTCTCTTATTCTCGTCTCATTAATGGACTCAAAAGGATGGGCTTAGATCTTAATCGGAAGATATTAGCTGAATTGGCCGTCACCGATAAGGCAGTGTTCTCTAAGTTGGTCCAAATGGCCAAAGAGTCCATATCCACTGCTGCCTAATATATCTTGATGGAACAAGATGAAAAATGGAGAAAGGGGTTTAGCCCAGTTCAGGTACTGGCTATTAGCTTTCTTGCAACCATCGTTATCGGGACCTTTCTCTTAAGCCTGCCTATTTCCACAAGAGGTGAGCGTTTATTCGTTGTCGACGCTCTTTTTACTGCCACCTCCGCTACCTGTGTTACAGGTCTAGTCGTCGTCGATACCGGAAGTAAATTTACTCCTTTTGGTCAGGCAATTATCCTTTTACTTATTCAGGCTGGAGGATTGGGAATCATGACCTTCTCCAGCCTTTTTACCATCATGTTGGGTAAACGGATTAGGATCCGTGACCAGATGATTATTGCTGAGTCCCTCTCTCCTTTAACTATAGGAGGGATAAGGCCTCTTTTGAAATATACCCTCATCTTTACCCTCATCTGTGAAGCTATAGGTGTTTTCCTCCTTTATCCGATCTTTTGTAAGGAATTCTCCCCTCTTGTGGCCGGCTACTACGCCCTCTTTCACTCCGTCTCTGCCTTCTGCAATGCTGGGTTTTCCCTGTTTGAAACAAGCTTCATCAAGCATCAGGGTAACCTGGGACTCAATCTGATCATTACTACCCTCATCATCCTTGGTGGTATTGGGTTCATGGTTGTCACCGATCTTATCAGTGCCTTCTGGAAGAGAGGGGTGGACAAGGCAAGGAGGGTTTCCCTTCATACAAAACTAGTTCTTGCAGTCTCAACCATTCTCATTGGAGTAGCCACCTTGATCATCTTTATCTTTGAAGGTGGTAATACGATGAAGGGGATGCCTCTTTTGACCAAATTCTTGTGCACCTTCTTCCATGCAGTGACGCCAAGAACAGCTGGCTTTAACACTTTGGATGTGGGTCGATTTGCATCAACCACCCTTTTCTTAACCATTATCTTGATGTTTATTGGTGGTTCCCCAGGTTCTACTGCAGGTGGGATAAAGACGAGCACCCTAGGTGTGGTCTTTGGAACAGTCAGAAGCATGCTTTGGAATCGTAAAGAGATAGAGCTCTTTGGTCGCAGTATTCCTAGAGATGTTGCCCATCGAGCTCTCTCTATTATTACTCTGTCTTCACTTTTAGTCATTCTTTCAAGCATACTTCTCTTAATGACCGAGGGAGAAAAGGACTTCCTGAGGATATTATTTGAGGTCGTTTCTGCCTTTGGAACGGTAGGACTCTCTACCGGAATTACCCCTAGTCTCTCATTTCTGGGAAAGCTTGTCATTATTCTGACTATGTTTACTGGCCGGATTGGTCCCTTGACACTGGCTTTTATTGTTGGTCAAAGGAAACCCACATCCTATAAGTATCCAGAAGAGAAGGTTATGGTAGGATAAGGAGGAAGGGAATGCGGAGGTTTGTAGTTATTGGTCTGGGGGAATTTGGGCTTACTGTCGCCAAGACCCTTGTCGAAGAGGGAGGTGAGGTAATCGCTATTGATAAGGATGAAGAGAGGGTAGAAGAGGTGAGTGATATCGTTGCTCAGGCAGCCCAGATCGATGCCACCGATGAAAAGGCCTTGAGGGCAGTGGGTGTCCTAGAGGCTGATGTCGTTGTGGTGGGGATGGGTACAAATATCCAGGCTAGTATCCTAACCAACCTCACCTTAAAAGGAATGGGTGCTAAGAAGATCGTTGCTAAGGCAATTACCCCTCTCCATGGTACTGTCTTGGAGAAGATAGGGGTGGATAAGGTGGTATATCCGGAGATGGATATGGGTCGAAGGGTAGCCCGGAGTCTAACCTCGGATAACATCTTACAACAGATCCAACTCTCTGATAGACATAGTTTCATGGAGATCAAGGCCCCTGAGAGCTTTGTAAATAAGACCCTGCAAAAATTGGATGTAAAGGCAAAGCACCAGGTGAATATCATCGCTATTAAGCGCAAAATCAGTCATGTCGATGAGACAGGTGAGGTTTCTTATGTCGATGATATCGATATCTCACCCAGTCCGGACGATGTGATCGCAAAGGATGATATTCTTCTTGTCTTTGGAGATAATGAATCTATAGCTAAGTTAAAAGAAGCATAATAAGAGAAAGACCGATCCACGGATAGTACAGGTTACTCAAAAGACACCCTAAGGCAGTTAGGGTACATTAAATCTGTGTTAATCTGTGGATTTTTTTCTTGACAAAATCTACTGTCATATTCTATATTACAATAAAAGACTTAAGGAGCTACTTTAAGTGACCGAAGATGAGATTGAAGAGATAAAGAAAAAAGCTATATTTGAAATTGCTAACGCCTTAAATAGAAAAGACTTAGAAGAGATAAAAATAGAGTATCTTGGCCGGAAGAAAAGGCTAAATGAAATCATTAGGAGAATAAAAGACCTTCCAATAGATAAACGCCCTCTTATTGGTCAATTGGCCAATAAGACAAAGAGAGAGATCGAGGAACAACTTAAGAGAAGAGAGAAAGAGTTACCTCCCTCTCGGTATAAACTCCCCTCAATCGATGTCACCATGCCTCCCGCCCACCTCCCATATGGTAGAATCCATCCCATTACCCAGATGTCTAATCAGATCATAGATGTCTTCATCCGATTAGGTTTTGAAATTGTCGAAGGTCCAGAGGTTGAATACTCCTCTTATAACTTTGATGCCTTAAACATCCTGCCGGATCATCCTGCCCGGGATATGCATGATACATTCTATATCGAAGACTCGGAAGGGGAGGTCTTACTCCGGACACACACTTCGCCAGTCCAGATTCGGATAATGAAGGAACATAAACCACCTTTACGGATAGTAGTTCCGGGCAAGGTCTACCGAAGAGATGCTGATATTAGCCATTCACCAATGTTTCATCAGGTGGAGGGGCTTTTGGTTGATAATGAAGTGAGCTTTGCGGATCTTAAAGGGGTTCTTAATGCCTTTCTTCATGAGATCTTCAAAGGGGTAGAGGTAAGATTTCGTCCAAGTTTCTTTCCATTCACAGAACCATCGGTTGAAGTTGATATCAGATGCACTGTCTGTGGCGGGACAGGGTGCCGGGTCTGCAAGGGAACTGGCTGGCTTGAGATCCTTGGTGCCGGGATGGTCGACCCTGAAGTCTTTAAGAACGTTGGTTATGATCCAGAGGATTACCTCGGTTTTGCCTTTGGTCTGGGTGTGGAGCGGTTATGTATCCTCAAGCATGGTATAGACGACATCCGCCTCTTCTTTGAGAATGATCTAAGATTCTTAGACCAATTTTAAAAAAGAGAAGATTCATCGATTAAAAAGGGATCTTGTAAACCTTCCAAAACTCAGTGGTTAAGGTGACTTAAGGATGAAGGTTTTATTTAGTTGGCTGAAGGAGTATGTAGATTTTGATCTTTCACCAGATGAGTTAGCCCAGAGGTTGACCATGGCTGGTCTTGAAGTGGCTGGAGTTGAAGAGATGGGGGAAGAAACTATCCTTGAGCTTGAGGTTACCCCTAATCGGGGAGATTGCCTCTCAATGGTTGGAGTGGCCAGGGAGATAAGTGCCCTCACCGGTAGTCCACTTCGGCCTCCCAAAACCCATCTCTCTGAATCAAAAGAAGAGATAAGTAGTCTTATCAGTATCTCCGTCGAGGAATTGAAGCTGTGCCCTCGATATACAGCCAGGATCATTAAGGACGTTAGGGTTGGTCCATCACCGGATTGGCTCAAATCCCGTCTTTTGGCGGCTGGTATTCGTTCAATCAATAATATCGTCGATATCACCAATTACATCTTACTAGAACTCGGTCAACCGATGCATGCTTTCGACTATCGGCTTCTTAAAGGTAATAGGCTCTCTATTCGCTTAGCAGAAGAAGGAGAACAACTAATCACCTTAGATGGGATAGATCGTAGATTAAACAGAGAGGTCCTCGTTATCGCCGATAGAGATTATCCGGTAGCTATTGCTGGGATTATGGGTGGCCAGGCTACCCAGGTTACCTTTGATACCCATGATGTCCTACTTGAGGCCGCCTATTTTGATCCAGCTACGGTACGCAGGATGAGTCGGGGTCTTGGGCTCAGCTCAGAATCCTCCTATCGGTTTGAGCGTGAGGTTGATCCTGAGGGACTTCCTTTGGCCCAAGACCGTGCTGTCCAATTGATTAAAGAATTAGCTGGCGGTAAGATAGTACAGGGGATGATCGATATCTATCCAGAACCAATTGAAAAAGTGACAATTACCCTACGTGGAGACCGGGTCAATAGAGTCTTAGGGGTCAATCTGACCTTAGGAGAGATGACCTCAATCCTTGAGGGTCTAGGTTTTGACTCTACGATTCACAATCAAGACATCGCAATTGTTGAAGTCCCTTCTTATCGCCATGAGATTATTCGTGAGATTGATCTTGTTGAGGAGATAGCCAGAATCTATGGATATGAGAAGATCAGTTTTGCCTTGCCTCATAAAACGGTCCTTGCTGTTCGTCGCCACATAGATGAGATTACAAAAAGGACGAAAGAGATCCTTGTTGGTCTTGGACTATACGAAGTTATTACCCTCAGTTTCATCGACCATCTTACCTTGACTAAGCTTCGTCTGGGTGAAGACAGGGTTAAGATTGCAAATCCTCTTTCAGAAGAGACTTCCCTAATGCGAACTAGCCTTATCCCTGGCTTAATTAAGACAGTCCTATGGAATATAAACAGAGGAGTGAATGATATAAAGATATTTGAACTAGGTCGAGTATTTCATCCCAAAGAGGATAGAAACCTACCAGATGAAAAGTATTCTCTTGCTGTAGCATTGACAGGATACTACCAAAAATCTAACTGGAGAAGAAAAGACGAAAAGATCAGTTTCTATGAACTTGCTGGGATTATAGAGAGGTTGATGGAAGGACTGGGTATTGAGGACTACCGGTTGGTAAAAGGAGAACACCCCTCTTTCTGCGCAGGCAGAACAGCTGTGATAGAGATAAAGGGTAGGACTCTTGGAATTATGGGAGAGATAGATCCAGATGTAACGGCCTCTTTCGATTTATCCACGGACCTTTATCTCTTTGAGATCGATTTTGATAGATTGATGGCTCTCTCTAATCTGGAGAGGAGTTACCGACCGTTACCCATCTATCCGGCAGCCACCAGGGATCTCTCCATTCTGGTTAAAGAAGAGGTTCAAGCAGAGAAAATCCTTGAGATCATTAAGGAGGTTGGGGGTAAGCTCATTGAAGAAGTTGAACTTTTCGATCTCTATCCAGGAGAGAAACTTGAAGAGAAGTGCAAAGGGTTTAAGAGCTTGACCTATTCTATCGTCTACCGTGATCTTAAAGCTACCCTGAAGGACGAATCTGTAAATCACATCCATAATCAAATAGTCTCTGTCCTTGAAGAAAGACTTGGAGCCAAATTGCGAGGAAGAATCGATTATTGAAAAATAATTGGCTGTTGATAGGGATGGGAGGTAAGTGATGGTTACCAAGGAGTTTGATCTATTAGAAGATCGAGTCTTAAGCCTTATAAATAAGTTGAAGACTAAAACTATAGGTCCAGATCCAACAGAGATAAAAGAACTTAAAACCGAAAATAGGGAATTGAAGAAGAAGATGGAGCTTCTTAAGACAAGAATAAACAGAATGCTCAAACAGCTTGACAGGATAGAGAGGCAGGTGGAATAATGGCTAAGATCAATAAGGTAGAGGTAGAGATATTTGGAAATACTTACACTATTCGTGGAGATGAAGACCCGAAGTATATTAAAGAAGTTGCTGAGTATGTAGATAAAGAGATGCGTCAGATCACTGAAAGGATACCCAATCTCTCAACCGATAAAGTAGCCATCTTGGTTGCCCTCAATATTGCTGATGAATTCTTCAAGATGAAAGAGTTCATCAGTAAAAAGATTGCCTTTTTAGTAAAAAAAATAGATGAAGAACTAAAAGAACCTGGTTAAAATGTTTCTCAATGTGGATTTTACTGTAAGTTATTTTTCTTGACTTTTTATTGTGGATGTAGTAAATTAAAGTTTGAGGGCCGAGGTGGCGGAATTGGTAGACGCAGCGGACTTAAAATCCGCTGGGATTTTATCCCGTGCCGGTTCGACTCCGGCCCCCGGCACAAAATCTTGTTTCTAAGGACTACAAATTATCTGGTTTGGAATGGCAAGAGGGAAGACCAAGGAAAGGAAGGAGGATCTCAATCTTTGGGCGTAGTTTGGTAATTGATAACTGGTAATTAGGTATATTCTTAGTTACTTATTTCTCAATTACCGATTGCCAGATTCATAGCGGGGTGGAGCAGTGGTAGCTCGTTGGGCTCATAACCCAAAGGTCGGGAGTTCGAATCTTCCCCCCGCAACCAATACTTTTAAAGTGAGAAGTAGAAGGTAGGAAGAAAGAAGTATGAGGCATCCTTACCTTTTACTTCTTACTTTATATTTGGCGGTGTAGCTCAGTTGGTCAGAGCATGCGGCTCATATCCGCAGAGTCCGGGGTTCGAATCCCTGCACCGCCACGAACATCCTTGAGAACGTCCTGTTCTTCAAGGGGGTAAACCCCCTATGACGTTCACTTCGTTCACTGTTACCCCCACCGACATCCGTGTCGGTAAAGAGGGAAGAAAAGAAGAAATCTGAGAGGGTAGAAGTTTATGGAACGTCCTGTTCTTCAAGGGGGTAAACCCCCTTGACGGTCGCTGTGCTCCCTGACACCCCCGCTGACATCCATGTCAGCAAGGAAAGAAGAGGATTTAAAGTTAGACTTTCGCTGACCAAGAGGAGGTTTTTTTAAATCCGTGGAATCCCCAATCGAAAAGGTTCGGGCGACTATTGCTGGATACCGAATGTTCGATAAGGGCAACAAGGTAGTAATTGGTGTTTCAGGTGGCCCAGATTCGGTTGCCCTTCTCTGGATTCTCTTTTCTTTGAAAGATGAGTACAAACTTAGTCTCTATATCGCCCATCTAAATCATTGCCTGAGGGGAAAAGAGGCACAAGCCGATGTCTCATTTGTAAATGATTTAGCTAAAAGGTTAAGACTTCCCTTCTTTACCGAAGAGATAGATATTAAAAGAAAAAAACTTGAGATCGGCCACTTATCATTAGAGACCTTAGCTAGAAAGGAACGGTATGATTTCCTCCTAAGGGTAGCCAAAAGGGTAGGGGCATCTAAGATTGCCTTAGGCCATCAGACTGATGATCTAGTTGAGACTATTCTAATGCATTTGATTCGAGGTACAGGGCCAAGAGGTCTTAGGGGTATGCCGCCTGTGCGGAAGCTCTCTCAGGAGGTGATTCTCGTTCGACCCTTGATCAGGGTTGCCTCAGATGAGATCAAAAGTTATCTAGAAGAGAGGGAAATACCATTTCGGTATGACTCCTCCAATCTAGATCTAGCACATCTTAGAAATCGGATAAGACACGAACTCATTCCTAAACTCAAGGAGTATAATCCTAAATTTTGTAACCTTCTCATTAAAAGTTTCAACCTCTTAGCAAATGACGATGAGTATTTAAGTTCTTTAGCCAAGAAAGCTCTTATGGATCTACTTCTTGAAAGATCTGATCAAGAGATAGTCCTTGATTTAAATAAGTTCATCAAAGAGAAACCAATTGAATTCCGTCTCATAAGAGAGGCCCTGAATATGGTTAAAGGAGACCTGGATGGGATTACCTATGATCATATCGAGGCCATCGCCCGTTTGATCAAAAAAGGTCCCCCACAGGGTCGAGTAGACCTTCCTCATGAAATCAAAGCTCTTCGGGAATACGATCGACTTAGATTACATATAGAAAAACAGGGTAGGGGACCAATAGAAAGAAAAAACTCCTTTAATTCTCTTGTAGATCTACCAGGTAAGGTCGAGATACCTGAGTTAAACACTATCTTTGAAACAGAGATCCTTTCTATTGATGACTCTTTCTGGAATAATTTGAAAGAAGCCTTAAACAATTCGGTTGTTTACTTCGACTATGACCAAGTAAAGACGCCACTTGCCTTGAGATTTCGACAGAAGGGTGATCGTTTCTCCCCTTTGGGTATGAGTGGGACCAAGAAAGTGAAGGACTTTTTCATTGATCTAAAGATTCCTTCTTTCCAAAGGGATGAGATTCCTCTCCTTTTAGATAGGAAGGGAATTATTTGGATAGTAGGATATAGGATAGACGAACGGGCAAAGGTTAGGAAAGAGACAAGAAGAATATTAAAAATCTCTTATAAGAAAAGAGGGAAAGAATGAGTAAGTCAATGAGTAGAATCGCCCTAGTTTTTCTGATTATTTTGATCATTATCACAATATATCTTCCCACCCAGATGCGACGCCAGGTCGAGGTTAAAGAGATTCCCTATAGTCAATTCTTAGATTATGTATCTGACCCCGTAGTAAATCTGGATAAGGTGAAGATTGTCAATCGCCATATCACCGGAATAAAGAAGACTGCTGGAAAAAAGGACATAAAGTTTAAAACCTACATCCCTTATGAAGATCCGAATCTCATAAGCCTTCTGTATAGAAATGGGATCATCTTTGAGGGTAAAGAACCAGACCCACAGTGGTGGATAGCGGTAGTGTCTAACGCCCTTCTCTTCATCCTCATGATCATTATCTTCTATTTTATCTTTTTTCGCCATATTCAAGGACCCAGTTCCAGGGCTTTCACTTTCGGTAAAAGCCGAGCCAGACTCCTCACTGAGGATCGAACCAAAGTCACCTTTGAAGATGTGGCTGGTGTAGATGAGGCCAAAGAAGAATTGGCAGAGATAATTGACTTTCTGAAAGATCCAAAGAAATTTCAGAGACTGGGGGCCAGAATTCCCAAAGGGGTTCTGTTAGTTGGTCCTCCAGGGACAGGCAAGACACTTCTGGCTAAAGCCGTTGCTGGAGAGGCTGGTGTGCACTTTTTCTCCATCAGCGGATCTGATTTTGTGGAGATGTTTGTGGGTGTTGGTGCCTCCCGTGTTCGAGACCTCTTTGAACAGTCAGCCAAAAGTGCTCCTTGTATTGTCTTTATTGACGAGATAGATGCGGTGGGTCGAATGCGAGGGGCAGGTCTTGGAGGTGGTCATGATGAACGTGAGCAGACTCTCAACCAACTTTTAGTGGAGATGGATGGTTTTAACACCCAGGAAGGTGTAATTATCATTGCTGCCACAAATCGTCCCGATATTCTCGATCCAGCCCTCTTGCGGCCAGGTCGATTTGACCGGGTTGTGGTAGTTGACGCCCCTGATTTAATTGGTCGAGAGGAGATATTGAGGGTTCATATGAAGAATAAAATCCTTGACAAAAAGGCAGATGTTAAGGTTATTGCCAGGCGTACCCCGGGTTTTGTTGGTTCAGATCTGGCCAATCTAATCAATGAGGCTGCTATCTTGGCCTCTAGACGAAACAAGGATCAGATAGAACTGGCAGAACTTGAAGAGGCTATCGATAGGGTCATTGCTGGTCCAGAACGTAAGTCCCGTCTCATCTCAGAGCGAGAGAAAAAGATGGTCGCCTACCATGAGTCGGGCCATGCTTTGGTGGCAAGGCTCATCCCCGGGACTGACCCGGTCCATAAGATATCCATTATGCCCAGGGGCCATACTGCCCTTGGTTACACCTTACAGCTCCCTTTAGAAGATAGGTATCTGACTACTAAGAGTGAAATCTTAAATAAGATGACTGTCCTTTTGGGTGGACGAGTAGCCGAAGAATTGATCTTCAATGAGATAAGCACCGGTGCTCAGAACGACCTCGAGCAGGCCACTGAGGCTGCCCGTAAGATGGTATGCGAGTATGGAATGAGTGAGACTATGGGTCCTCTCACTTTTGGCCGCAAAGAGAGTCAGGTCTTTCTTGGCCGAGATATTGTCAAAGAAAGGAATTACAGTGAAGAGGTGGCTTCGGGGATTGACAGGGAGATCCGCACCATCGTTGAATCAAGTTATAACCGGGCAAAAGAACTCCTCAAAAAGAACCAGGAATCTCTTGACCTTTTATCTGCCGCCCTGATAGAGAGAGAAGTGCTGGAGCAGACTGAAATCGAAGAGGTTTTGACAAAGAAGGACTTGTAACCCCCCTAAAAAAAGACGGCTCTTCTCCAAATTTCTAAGAAAAATTGTATACTTTCACGAAATTTGAAGGAGAGCTCGTTTTTATTATCTTCTTATTTAAAGTATTATATTAAATAATCTATACTAAGTTAAAGTATTTCAATCTAATTATGGACACTCATGCCACAAATAAATAAACATTCCATCTTCAAGTCTTACCAGTGATGAATACCTAACTTTACATAAGATATATTATCAGAAGTAATAAGAAAAAATAGACTGGCTACTCAACTACTGGTTATTCGGCTCTGATTCTTGGACATTTTCTTTAGAAGGAGAAGACTCCTTAGCATCAACAAAGGCCTTGATTTCACGACGATCACCATTGGATATGTCAGTAAAGGTCACCCCGGCTTCATAACGTTCTTCTCCTCCTGGAAGTTTACGGATCCAGACAACCTTGGAGACAGCTTTTAGAATTCGGGGTAGGGTAGATAGTTTAAGATTTAGAACCATATTTGTGGCCACAGGAATAAATTTGTGGACAATGAGCCGTAACCCTCCCTCACTGATATCCTTTGTAAGCCCCTCCTTAGAGCTAGACACTTCCCCTGGTCCAAAAGGACTACAGTGAATAGGAAGTTTACAAAAAGATCTCTTGTTTTTTCTCTTTTCAGTGTCACTAGTTTTCATTATTTAGTCTGCCTCCTTTCAATAGCAGATATAAATAACTAGATCTGGACGGGTACGTTTATGTAAATGGCGAAAGGAACGGTCAATATTGACATCATGTTCATAGAGGAGAATCAATTGCCACTTGTCCCCT